>NZ_JAMZGM010000018.1 GCF_024158605.1 Sebaldella sp. S0638
ATTTCGGACACCTGCCTTCTCTCAATTAGTTTACACAATCAAGATTTTTGTGTCCACTTTTTCATACTAACACCATACTATTACTGTTTATCAAATCATTCTTTATCTCAATGCTGCCCGGATTACTATATGCCAAAAATAATATATTATCCGCTGCATTCAGCATCATGAAGATAAAAAATAACACTCCTAAAAATTTACAAGTAAAATTAAAGTTTTCATTTCCTGTATAAGCTGTAAATAAACTAAATAAAATTCCTGATATTAATAACACTTCCATATTTATTCCTTCCCTTTTATTTGCTTAAATATCCATTTTTTTTAATTACCAGTCTCCAAATACTTACACATGAAATTTATCAGCATATGAATTATTTTTCTTAATGATAACAATATATTAAATAATAAAATAATAACCATTATATTAAATAACAACATCCATAAATTAATATAATTCATTTTATACTGTATAAAATACTGTTCAAATTTCCATGCTAAACTAAGTATAATACTGAATTGTGCCATTGACAGCATAATCTTTACTGGTAATTTATAATATTGATGTATATTTTTTTTATTATCCAATCTTCTCCCTTTCATTGCTTTTTTAAAATTTATTATTTTTAGATTTATTTTATATAATATCATTATATATATATTTTTGTGAAGTATATTAAAGTAAAATATATTGCTGAATATTTTTATTTAAGTATACAAACTACCCTCTCATTGACTAAAAAATATATTTTTAATATAATAAACTTACTATTGAAAAATAATCTTTTTATGGCGGTGATATAAATGAACATTATGATCAAAAAAGCACAGAACCCTGAACATTACAAAATTATAGAAATACTTGCAGATGAAATCTGGAATGAGTGCTATATTTCCATTATCAGCAAAGAACAAATCGAATACATGCTGAAAAATTTTCAGTCGGAAAACATTATAAAAGAACAGTCAGAAAGCGGCTATCTTTATTTTTTTGCAGAATATAACGGTAAATATGCAGGTTACTGCTGTATAGTACCTGAAAATGACGGGATTTTCCTAAGTAAATTTTATATGAAAAAAGAATTTCGAGGCAAGGGAATAGCCAAACAGCTTTTTAACCATGCACTAAAACCTTTTCTGGCTCAAAAGCCACTTCGTATACATCTTACTGTTAACAAGCATAATGCAGACTCAATTGCTGTTTACAAAAAAATGGGATTTGAAGTCTTTAATGAGTGTATAAATGATATTGGAAACGGCTTCGTAATGGATGACTTTGAAATGGAATGTTTTTTACAGCCGGATAATTTATAAAAATAAAAACTGTCTGAAAATAGAAGAAGAAATCTTGTATTTCAGACAGTTTTTCAGTAATTTATTCCAAAAGATTTTTATATGATAATTTCATAAGAACAGCCCCGGCCGGTGCAGTAATTATAATTGACAGTACTGCTATGGCAAGTATAACATCTCCGGAAGCCACTCCCGCTGCAAGAGGTATTCCCCCTATTGCGGCCTGTACTGTTGCCTTGGGTATATAAGCCAGAATACAAAATAACCTTTCTTTCATATTCAGATTACTCCCGATTGTAGCTATATATCCGCCTATACTTCTCCCTGCAAGTCCCGCCAGAATTATCACAATCCCGGTCATACCAGCATCTATCGCCACATGAACATTTACTTGAGCTCCTACCAAAACAAAAAGCAGTATTTCCGCAAAAACCCATATTTTATTAAATTTCCCGGATAAACGTCCAGCCACAGCAGGAAGTTTTTCCAGTATAATAAATCCTATTGTCATCACACCTATAAGTGAAGCAATCTCTATTTTATCCTGAAGAAAATTTTCCATACCTTTAAGAAAAATTGAGATCGATAATATAATCAACACTTTTTTTGTATCTCTTATATGAAATTTTTTAAAAACTCTGACCAGAATAATTCCAGTTATTATCCCTACAGCTGTTCCCAAAATTATAGACAGCGGAATTCCCAAAACCTGTAAAAAAGGATTAGCACTGCTTCCTCCGTAAAGACCCAGAAATACAGTAAATAATGTTATTGCAAAGACATCATCAGCTGAAGCTCCTGCGAGTATAATTGTAGGAATTCCTTTTTCAGTACCTATTTTATTCTCAGTAAGAAATATCATAAACGGCACCACTACAGCCGGTGATACAGCTGCAATTATAAATCCCAGCATTCCTCCTTCTATAAATGAGAATCCTAATAATTTCATCGAAACAAACGCAACGGTAAAACCTTCGATAAGTCCCGGAATACAAGTAAATTTCAATGCGATTGTCCCTACTTTTTTTAGCTCGCTTCTGCTGATTCCTAATCCTGCTCGTAATAAAATTATTATAAGGGCTATTGTTCTCAAATCTCCTGATATTTCAATAAGATTTTTATCCAAAAAATTAAATCCGTAAGGCCCTGCTGCTACTCCCAGAATAATCATCCCCAGAAAACCCGGTAATTTTAATTTTGTAAATATATAATTCAGCAGTAATCCCGCTAAAACTATAAATGCCATACTAAGTGCCATAATAAATTCCTCCTGTAAAAAAAATAATAGCTTCCACAACAAAAATATTGCAGAAGCTATTAACATGAAAAACATGTGGTTTTGGCATACGCCATGGAGAGCTCCATCTCCGCTATTTAATTTAATATACCATATTTATATTTAAAATACAAATAAATTTTATTAATCCCATATCTGCTGTTAAAAAATCAGGTCTTTTCCTTATACATAATCGGTATAAATTTCGCTGCAAATTTATATTTATCCCGATTTTTAATGTAAAGAAGCCCGAATATGGAAAAAACAAATGCTCCTACAAAATTTACAATCAGGTCTTTCATTGTATCAATAAGCCCTATATCCAGATAACCGCCTTCAATCACTGTTTTATCAAGGTTATTTTCATCATTGCCTGAATATATCTCTGTGTATTTAATATTTTTGATTACTACAGGTATATTCTTCCCTTCCGGCTGTAATTCAACAGTGGAAATAATCTGTACTATACGGTCTTTCTGCATATCAGTCCTTAGGTAACGGTCAGCAGAAAACTCGAAAAATTCCCACAGGACACCTATTGTCATAGAAAAACAAAATGCAACGAGGGCCACGAAAAGCGGTGACATCTTTATATAGAATTCCTCACTCCTGTTTAGTATATCAATAAGCGAAAATCCTATTGCCGCACACAAAAATCCGTTAATTGTGTGAAGCATAGTATCCCAGTACGGAAATATCCCGTAAAAATTATGTATCTCTCCGAGTATTTCAGCTGAAAATATAAACAATACCACTATACTCTCCAATAATGTGGGAAACTGAACCATCAGCCTCTTTTTTATCATACTTGGTATCAAAAAAAGTATCAAAGTCAGCACACACATAAATACGCTGTGCCAGTCCTGTATAAATATCTCTCTTATCATTGTTGCCACTACAATTATTCTGAGCACTATATATATTGTCAGCTTAGTCTTTTTCTTGTTCGCCGGTTTCTTTTTCATATTTATCACTACCCCGTTTCAGTTGTTTTTTATAAAATAACCGAAAAAATAATCCAATAAGCTTAAAACATTATGATTTTCTATTTTTTCTCTGGAAAAATTACTGCAAAGTTCTGTTATTATAGCTGAGGACAGCTGTAAAAGAAGCCAGTTCATAATATTTATCATCTATTCTCACTTCTACAAGGGGAAGATCAGTTCTCACCTGATAATTCGGCTCTATAAGAGTCTTATTGCCTTTATGATAACACGCTAGTATCTTTCCTTTATTCCCGCTGATTGCGCCTTCTACTGTCAGTCTCAGTCCCATTTCCCCTATCCACATGCTTTGCTCTCTTTTACATCTTGTTATTTTCTTGTTCGCTGTGAGTTCTTCCTTTATCTCAGCCAAAATCTCCCTGTATTTTTCTTCGGGATTATCAATTACAGTATTACTTTTATTTTCTAAAACAGATATTTTTTTGTCCAGACCTACTTCTAAAATATATTCCGGATTCAGACTCTCTCCGGCTACGATAAGCCTTGTTCCGGGAACATATGCTATGATTTCTGCTGTGTCCCCCACCGCATCTGTTCCTGCTGCTCTGCGCCCGCACGATAAAAGCAGTAAAAATACAAATAAAAAATATATTTTCTTCATATACATTTTCCTTTCTATGATTTATCAGATCTTTTGCACACTATTCTGCCAAAAGCTGCTCTATTTATCAAAACTTTTATTTATTATACAACATAAGCCTGTATTTTATCTAATATACAGTAAACACAAATAATAAAAAACGGTCTGTCTCCCTGTAAAAAACAAAGTACACAGACCGATATCCCAAATTCCGGATATTACATATTAAAAAAATTATTTTCTATTCTTATTTTAAAATTTTACTCTTTTACATCAGAAGTATTCTCTATATCTGCTTTTGACATACGCTCATCCATTTTCAAAAAAGGAAGGTATATAAATATTGTAACTATAATAATTATCAGATGTAATACTGCCGCACGCCAGTCTCCCCCTGTGGCAAGAAACGCCGAAATAACCGGAGGTGTTGTCCATGGAATCTGTACTACCACGTGATTTATAAGCCCTATTGACGTGGCAAAATATGCAACAACCAGAGAAAACACCGGTACTATTACAAATGGTACTATAAGAAACGGGTTAAAAACTATAGGCAGACCGAAAATCACCGGTTCGTTTATATTGAACAATCCAGGCATAAATGACATTTTAGCCACATCTTTATAGTCTTTTCTTCTTCCAAATATAAAAATCGCTATAAGAAGAGCTATTGTATTTCCTGAACCTCCTGTAATACCAAAAACATCTTTAAATGCAGAAGTTATTATGTGAGGTATCGGCTGATGATTCGCATATGCAAGCATATTTTCCTGCATATTCTGCAGCAGGAACGGATCCAGCAAAGGATTGGAAATAACAGCCTGATGAATACCAAATCCAAAAAACAGATTCCCCAGACACATTAAAAATAAAAATCCAAAAAGACTTGTAGTAACATGACTCAAAGGTTTTGTAATAATCATGGAAATAAGCTGGTTAAAATCAACTTTGAACAGAAGATTCAGCAAAAACGAAATTATTGCAAAAACAATTACATTTATCATAATCGGAATCAGTACATTAAATGATTTTATTACTGCCGGCGGTATATCTCCCGCTATATTTATCTGAAGTCTTTTATTTGCAGACAGCTTTATAAATATATCAGTAGCAAGAAGCCCTACTATGATTCCTACGAACATACCCGTAGCATTGGTATAATTCACAGGAATAACACCGTTTACCACGAAACTTTCATTTAGCCCTTCTGGTTTAAATGTACTCATAAAAGGTGTCACGACAAAAAGTGTGGATAAACTTACTAATACCGATGCAAGTACATTATTAAAATTTCTGTTCTGACTGAGATGATATGAAACTGATGCAGTTACAATAATAGTTATTACACCGAGTGTCCCGTTGGAAACCGAACTTCCTATTTCCTGAAGCCTTGTAAGAATTTTCGGGTCTATTATTTTCCCCATAAATCCTGATGGTTCCAAAATAACATAATTAATAAATATCACAAAACCTGCCAGAATCATAAAAGGCATAATAGATGCAAAGCCGTCTCTCAGTGATCTCAGATGAATCTGTCCGCCCAGTTTTACAGCTACCATTCCAAAATAATCAGATATACTTTTTTTATCTTTTTTCATATTTATCCTCCGAATTTTTATTATACTAATTTGTCAGTATCATATAGAAAGCCGTTTTCTTCTGTCATCTTTTTAAAAAATTCCCCGCTCTTTTTTATTGTTCTTTTTTGTGTGGCAAGATCCAGCGAAACAAGCCCGTATCTGTTTTTATATGCATTTATCCATGACCAGCAGTCTATGAATGTCCACAGATGATATCCTTTTATGTTGCATCCTTCATTTACAGCTTTATAGAGATAAGCCAGATGGTCTTTTATGTAATTTATTCTGTATTCATCTATGATCTGTCCGTTTTCTCCGAGAAATCTTTCCTCATCTGCCACGCCCATACCGTTTTCAGAAATAAATGACTCTATATTATCATAGTTTTCCTTTATATCTATGCATAAATCATAAATTCCCTTTTCATATATTTCCCATCCGCGGTATATATTCATTCTTTTTCCAGGCATATTATGAAGTTCAAAAAACCATTCAGGAAGAAAAGGACTGTTTTTATTAACAGCAGTTAACCTTGCCTTCACTCTTCTCGGCTCATAATAATTAAGCCCTAGTATCTGAGCTGTATTTTCTGATATTATTTTCAAATCTTCCTCTGTATAATCAGGCATTTGATCATATTCTTTCAGAATAGACACCAGCTTTTTATTAAAAGTCCCTTTTACCATAGGATCAAGAAAACTTCTTGTGTAAAAAGCATCTGCAATTTCCGCCGCTTCCAAATCCCATTTATTGCTGCTTCTCGGATAAGTAGGGCTAAGATTCAAAATAACTCCTATTTTTGACTTCAGGTTTAGTTTCTTAAATTCCTTTATTGCTTTTGCATGTGCCAGTATTGTATAAAAAGCCGCCTGTGCTCCTTCTTTAAAATCTATAAGATTCGGATAATGAAAATCCTCAAGATATGTTCCTAATATCGGCCCGAGCGGTTCATTAGATGTAAACCAGTGATAACCAAGATCGCCAAATTCCTTAAAGCATGAAACTGCATAATTAACATATGCCTCCACTGTTTCACGTGATGCCCAGCCTCCAAGCTCCTGTAATTCCATGGGCATATCAAAGTGATATAAATTTATAAAAGGTTTTATATCATTTTTTATCATTTCACCCATAAGATCCCTGTAAAAATCAACGGCTTTTCTGTTTATTTCACCTCTGCCGCCGTTAGGGAACAAACGTGCCCACGATAGAGAAAGCCTGAAAGAATTATGTCCTGTTTCTTTCATGAGTTTTATGTCATCTTTATAACGGTTAAAATGGTCAGTGGTTACCTCCGGCCCCACTCTGTCATAAAATCTGTTGGGTTCTTCACTAAACCATCGTTTCCATATAGTTTCCGCTTTCCCTGTAGCCCCTGTTCCTTCTGACTGTTCTGCAGACCATGCCGATCCCCACCAAAAGCCTTCGGGAAATATCAGCTTCTTTTCCATAAATACCTCCTGTCTCATAATTATAAAAATTATAACACTCAATTTTTAAAAAAGCAATACTTTTAACAAAAAGTATATACTTTTTGTTTTATTTTATTTTATATGTTATAATTCACTATCAAAGGAGGATTTTATGGAACCAAAAATAAAATATATGTATATATATAATGACGTAAAAAATAAAATAAATAATAATAAATATAAAATTGATACAAAACTTCCCACTGAGACAGAACTTGCCGAAATCTATAACTGCAGCAAGCTCACCGTAAAAAAAGCTCTCGGTCTTCTTGAAAGTGAGGGAATGCTTATAAGAAGAAGGGGTTCAGGTACTTATGTGAAAAGGCATTCTATTCTGAATAATGAATTCATTATAGAACCTACATCAAACCTTACTGACAAATACGGCGAAAAAAACGTGGAGTCCAAAATAGTAAAATTTCTTATAGAAAAACCGACGGAAAAAATTGCAGAGATTTTGAATATTGAAGATGACTATATTTACCATATAGAAAGAATAAGATATATAAATAAACAGCCTTATTCAATAGAATATACCTATATGCCCCTTTCGCTGATAAAGGGTCTTGAACCAAAGCATCTGGAACATTCTATTTATAATTATATACAGGATGTACTAAAACTAAAGATAAAAACAGGGCATATTTTTATCAGGGGAAAAGAATTTACCAAAGAAGAAAAAAAACTTCTGAATATAAAAAATGAAAAATTCAGTATCGAACTGGAAAAAAAAGTTTATCTTGATGACGGAAGTATTTTTGAATATTCAGCTACAAAGCATCTTTACGAGCATTTTGTCTTTGAGACTATATTTGTTAATAATTAATAAAATAAAAAGCTGTATTCTGAATTAGAGTGTACAGAGGAATTATCCTTTGATCTTTATTCACTGAGTAATACAGCTTTTTTTATTTGTCAAAATATGTTTTAACTGACGGAAAAAAATATAATATAATAATTGATACCATCAGACCTGTATGTACTCTGTTAAAGCAATATTTTTTTGTTAATATTACAGCAGTACCTATAATACATATCATTGCTGCTATCAATTATTTTACCATCTTTAGAATCATTTTATAATAGTTTTTTTCATTTTCATATATAAATAAAAAAACGGTTTCCCCTTGTGGAAATGGAATCCGTTTTTTATACTTATCTCATAATTTAACTATTCACTTTTTGTATCACAGGAGGAAACCAAGTCCCGTTCTTTACCGGCTCTTTTGGAACATACAAACGAAAGTTCAGTATAAATTCCCGTCCTTTTTCTGTTGGAATCCAGTTCTTCTGAAAAGCACCTTTAGGAAGTTCCGGACCAATCCAGACAGTTAATGAACCATCTTTGTTTTTCTGCACTCCTGTTATATTATTTAAACCGTATTTATTCAAGGCATTTTTAGCTACATGATAATCCGGTTTATTATAAAGTGTTATTGACCAAAATGCTTCAGCCATTGAATCCGGCAATGATTCTTTTGGAAATACTATTTTATACGTATTGTTTCCGTTTAGCAGCTGACCTGTATCCACATCTTTCATCCCGCCGAAATAAATTACTTCATTTGTTGTATTTCCCCAAGTTCCGGCATAATTCACTATATCACGAAGGATAATATCATTTCCAAACTCACCTGCTCCATAAGTAACAACCCATCCGTTTTTCTCCACTCCAAAACCATTTGTTTTTTCTATAAATTTAGGAATTGCCTTTGTTTCCAAAATGTTATCAATATATTTTTTATTTTCGGCAGAAGCTTTCATATAATCTGCTACTTTCTTAACTGTCTTCTGATATTCAGATGCTTTAGGCATAGAATCCGGATATGATTTCAGCACCTCATCTGTTTTTGAGAATATTTCAGAACCTATCAGCTTTGAATTAGTAAAGTCGGGTATACTAACCACAGGAGCTATTTTTATATTTGCCGGTACTTCTAAAGTAAACATTTTCTGTAATCTTACAGCTTCATCAGGCGTCCCTTTTAATTCTATACGCGCAAGCATTTTCACCTTGTTAAACGGAACCTCTATTTTCAAAGCATCTTTTGGAACATTTTTAGGATTCGTCCCTTTTAATACAATGGCGAGTTTCCCGTACGGATGATCAGGCGATGTTCTGTCGTTTATATTTGTCAGCACTTCACCCCACCCGTCTAAAAACTGTACTGTATAATAACGGTCTTTTATTTCAGGTACATTTAAGATAACAGCATTATCTTTATCAACAGCTATCCATGACTCCATATACACCACATCCAGATTAGGATTGGCAAATTCCGATGACCCCGGTGAATTATATTTTATTTTATTATAACCTAATTTTTCCACATTTACATCTTGGTTTTCCTGCCTTATTAATAAATATCTTCCCAGCATGTACAGATAACTGTCAGTTATCTCATCCTCAGTGGGTTTAGCTGCGGCAAAACTTGGAATTACAAGTAAAAAAAGCATTCCCAGTGTAAAAATTTTTAAAATATTTTTTTTGATAAATCTTATCTGACTGCTAGAATCATTAATTTCCATAAATATTCTCCTTAAATAAAGTTATTTTATTCAGTTTCATTTTCATACACAAACATATAATTATTTATAGCAAAATCATTTATTATTGTCAATTTATTTTATTAATTTTATTTTTAATAGAGATCTGTTTGATCAATAGTTATATGATGAGAATATCTGATTATAAAATCCACATATTATTTTTGACATGTGTAAACTAAACTGCTGAAATAAAGACCGGATTCTGCTTTAGAGAAAATCCGGTCTTTAAAATTATTGTTATTCAAAATGATATCTTTACTGAATTTTTCGCCAAAATTACCGTAAAACAAAAAGAAAACGATCATTTTTGTTTATTACCCAAATTTTATGTAAATTTTTGTAAAACAAACATCGTTCCTCGATTTATTTTTTCTTTTAACCTGTTTAATATCAAATAGCAAAAGTCATACTATCTGTTCTTTTTTCTGCTTAATGATATCTTAAATTTTGAAATAAGACCCCGGTCTTTTGAAACAGAATACTCCACGGGATTATAATTTGCATCAAATGTTACTGTTTTGACAAGCTGGATGGCAGTTTCCGGAATAATTTCCAGTGCTTTGGAATCCTCTTTAGTGGCATTTATTGCCGCGAAAGTTTTTTCCGCATAATTTACCTTTACGTTATAATATTTATACAATACATCAAATAATGAATTACTGGAGAAATCAAATTTTTCCAGACCTGCCGCAAGACTCTTCGGAATATATGTCATAACCAGCTCCAAAGGAGATTCGTCTATATATCTCAGCCTTTCCAGCTTATAAAATTCTTTCTCGTTTTCTCCGAAAATATCTGCTAATTCATCATTGGATTTCACTATACTAAAGTCTATCAGCTTTGTTCTGCTGACCATACCCTTTCTTTGAGCTTCCTCGTCAAAACTTCTGAGCTCTGACAGATCCCAGTAGTCAGTCTTAGGCTTTGCTATAAGTGTTCCTACTCCGCGCTTTCTCGCCAGATAATTTTCCTGTACCAGTATTTCTATAGCTTGTCTTATTGTGGTTCTGCTCACGTTATACTCTTCCATCAGCTTAAATTCCGAAGGAAGATAATCACCCTCACATAAAATTCCCGAATTTATCTTCTCTTTCATATCATCCTTTACCTGTGCGTACAACGGAATATGACTTAATTTATCAATTCTAGGCTTATCCATTCGCTAATATTTCCTTTCGTAACATTTATTACTTACTTTCTTTCCCAATAGTGTAACAGGTATTTTCAAATAAATCAAGATATCGCATTTAACTTCTTTATTTAATCACTTTAGACATAAATCAAAGTTTTTCGTTGACATATATGAAAAATTATGCTAGCATAACATCAAAGACAGTATGACGTCATGACGTCATTATGTGTAAAATTTTAAGGAGGTATATTTTTATGAGTAACACATGGCTGGATATGACTGGAAAAGTTATTATTGTCACTGGAGGAAGCATGGGAATCGGCCTGCATATAGTCGAAGATCTTCTTTCTGCCGGGGCAACAGTCGTAATTGCAGATAAGAGCAAAAATGATGAGCTTGCATCAAAAGAAAATGTTTTTCATTTTACATGTGATATTTCTAAAAAAATAGAAGTAGATTCTTTGATGGAGGAAACAGTAAAGAAATTTGGAAAAATTGACGGATTAGTAAACAATGCCGCTGTCCACGGCCCGCGACTCCTTGTAGATTATTACAATAATGACCCTGAACGCGAAGCAAGCGAGAAAGATTTCGATTTTATGGTGAGTGTTAATCTGAAAGGAGCTTTTTTTTGCTCACAGGCAGCTGCCCGTATTATGATTAGACAAAAGAGCGGAGTTATCGTAAACATAAGTTCTGAAGCCGGCAATGAAGGGTCTCTGGGACAAAGTATCTACTCAGCTACCAAAGGGGCTCTTAATGCATTTACTCTTTCATGGGCAAAGGAACTGGGAAGATTTAATATCAGAGTTATAGGCGTGGCACCGGGAATTAATGAGCCTACACCTATGGGTAATGCTGAGCATGTCGCGGAATTCGCATATGCACGCGGTGTAAAACCTTCTGATGTTTCTCCTGATTATGCTAAAACCCTTCCACTGGGAAGAGTGGGAAAACTGGATGAAATCGCTGATCTGGTGACATATCTTTTATCAGAGCGTTCATCATATATAACTGGTACAATTGTCAATGTTACAGGCGGAAAATCAAGAGGATAGTTGTTTTATTAAGATTGGAGGAGATTTATGAATACTTATCCCTGGATAATTATTATGACACACGGGAACTTCGGAGCCGAATTAAAAAAGAGTGCCGAACTGGTCTTAGGTCCGCTTAAAGATGTTTACTGCCTTTCATTAAACGAAGGTGTAGACCCTATGGAACTTTCCGAAGAACTCGCCGGAATCCTTGAAAAAGCTCCGGATAACACAATCATCTTAACAGATTTATATGGCGGGACTCCGTCCAATGTTGCTGCCATATATGCAGCAAGAAAGGATTATACAGTAATCAGCGGTGTTAATTTTCCTATTCTTATCGAAGCCGAAATGAGCAGAACTCCAGAAGAATGTGAAGATTCCGACAACTGCGGTACTACAGCCGAAAGATTAATTTCTGCAGGAACCGCAGGCATATCAGATATAAGAAAAATTATGGAGGAGATGAGGAAAAAATGATAGACGGTATTAAGCTGGTTCGTGTTGATTTCAGACTCATTCACGGACAGGTAATCACAAAATGGAGCAATACTATCTCTGCTAAAGAAATAGTTGTAGTTAATGATCAGCTATCTAAAGATGAATATATGGCTGAAATATATATCATGGCTGCACCGCCCGGTATGAAAGTCCATGTTCTTTCTATAAACGATTTTGTTGCAAAGGCAAAAGAAGGCACATATGCATCTGGAAATATACTGGTTCTTTTCAAAAATATCAAAGATTCAAAAGATGTGGTAGAGCTGGGAATTCCTTTTAAACAGGTTCAGATAGGCGGACTTGGAAGCGGAAACGGAAGAACCTCTGTGGTGAAAGGTATTTCCATTGATATGGAAGATGTGGAAAATCTGGCTTTTATTCAAAATTCAGGAGCTGAAGTTTCATTTCAGGTAACTCCTGAGGAACAAAAATTATCATTAGAAAAAGCTTCTAAGAAAGTGAGGGGATAATATGTTAATAGTAAGTATTTTTACAGGAATTTATTATTGGATTATGAAAACCGACGTGGGATATGCTATTACCCATGCAATACGTCAGCCGCTGTTCTCTGCCCTTTTAATAGGACTCATCATGGGTGATGTGAAACAGGCCGTTATTATCGGAGCTGCTGTACAGATTTTATATATTGGTTTAGTGGCTGCGGGATCAAATCTCCCGGCTGATGACTGTCTCGCCGGACTTATTGCAATACCTATTGCTTTGAGATCAGGTCTTTCTCCTGAGCTGGCTATAGCTATTGCTGTTCCTGTGGGTGTAATGGGTGTTTTCGTTGACCAGCTTAGAAAAACAATTAATGTAATTTTTGTTCATATGGCTGATAAGTATGCTGAAGAGGGAAACACAAGACAAATTACTCTGTGTAATGTTTTATACCCTACTTTATTAAGCTTTTTCATGCGTTTTCCCATACCTTTTCTTGCTAACTTATACGGGGCAGATGCGGTGAAATCTTTTATGGATACAGTACCACAATGGATTATCCATGGTTTCAGCGTAGCAGGAGGACTTCTTCCGGCTCTGGGGTTTGCACTTACTATGTTTGTAATAGGAAGAAAAGAACTGCTTCCTTGGTTTTTTATAGGATATTTTATGATAAGATTCAGCGGAATGCCTGTAATAGGGGCTGCAATCTTTGGATTATGCGCTGTTCTTCTGATTACTATGTATAAAAGAAAAAGTGAGGAGGCTTAATTATGGAAAATAATGAAGAAAAAAAATTAATTACCGTGAAAGATGTAAGAAGCCACTGGCTTAGATACTATATGACATGCGAAATGGGGATTTCTTATGAACGTCTTCAGGCTGTGGGTCTTTGTTCAGCTCTGGTTCCTGTTTTGAAAAAGCTTTATCCTAATAAGGAAGATCTTTCAAAAGCTCTTCAGAGACACCTTGTATTTTATAATACAGAAGCTGTTTTTGGTTCACTTATAAACGGGATTGTAATTGCCATGGAAGAGCAGAAAGCAAATGGGGAGCCTATTGAGGATGAAACAATTACCAGTCTTAAGACAGGTCTTATGGGACCTCTTGCCGGTATTGGCGATTCTATTGACTGGGCTACCTTAAAACCGATTATTTTCGCACTTGCAGCTACTCTGTCTGCTACGGGAAATCCAATAGGATGCTTTGTCCTTCTGGCTCTGCCGGTAATTCAGATAGCTATCGGGCTGAATCTTTCAGTTTATGGTTATAAAACAGGACGTTCGTCTATCAGAGATATATTAAATTCAGGTCATATAAAAGAATTGATCCTTGGTGCAAGTACACTCGGACTATTTATGATGGGAGCTTTATCTTCTACATATGTGAAACTTACTTCTCCCCTTGTTATCAATTTCGGAAACGGAAATGAACCGTTTGTGCTGCAGAATGTAATTGACGGGATTGTACCCGGACTGCTTCCTCTTGCAGCAGTTTTAGGAATCTACTGGTGGCTGAATAATAAAAATCAGAAAATGATTATGATTATGATAGTTATACTGGCAGTTTCACTTATAGGTGCAATTACAGGACTTCTTTAAAAACAGAAACTTCTTAATATATCAATATTCCACTAAAAGACCCTGAAATACTTTTCAGATAATCTTTCAGATAACAGGGTCTTAATAATAAAGAAAGGTAATAGCAATGCCATATTGTTATTAATAAGGTTATTTTTATGAAAAAAGCAGTACATTTTGGTGCAGGAAGTATCGGGAGAGGATTTATCGGCGATCTGCTGCATGATACAGGTTATGAAATAGTTCTGGTTGATATAGATAAAAATATAGTAGAGCAAATAAATAAAACAAACTCTTATGACCTTTATATTATTGAAGAAAATTATAAAAAGAAAACAATCACTAATGTAAAAGCTGTTTTACTCACTGATACCGGAAAAATCGCTGATGAAATAACAGGAGCAGATCTGGTCACTGTTTCTGTATGGGTGGATAATCTTCCCGGAGTTGCTGTTCCGCTTTTAGAAGGGCTGAAAAAAAGATACGGTAAAAATGCTGAAAGGCTGAATGTTCTTACTTGTGAAAATGCAATTCATAACGGCTCTATTCTGAGAAATGAGGTATTAAAACTGGATGCCGCATTTACAGAGAATATGCTGGATAAAACAGCTGCATTTCCTGATACTGCTGTAGAGCGTATGGTTCTTGCCTCGGAAAGGAACGGCGTCAGAAGTGTGGATATAGGTCTGGAACATGAACTTGTTATTGAAAAAACCAAACTGGCAGATCCTGAATCAAAGCCTGTAAAAGGCGCTGTATATACTGAAAACATGGATAAATATATAGAGAGAAAACTGTTTATTATAAACGGCGGACATGCATGGGCAGGATATATGGGGCATGTATCCGGTTTTACAACTATGCAGGAAGTATTTCAAAATGAGACTTTTACTTCATCTGTAAAAGAAGTAATGCAGGAAATCGGAACTCTTATTGCTCAAAAATATAATTTTTCCACAAAAGAACTAGATGATTACATTGATTTTGTTATTAACAGATTCAAAACTCCGGGTATTACAGATTATATAAGCAGAGTTTCAAGAAATCCCATTAGAAAACTAAAAGCAGGTGAAAGACTCACAGGCCCTTGTGTACAATGTGAAGAAAGAGGTCTGAAAAACAACAGACTGATTCAGGGTATTGCAGCAGCATTTTTATATGATATGCCCGAAGATCAGCAAAGTGTGGAATTACAGGCACATATAAAAGAACACGGCATTGAAGAATCTGTGAGCTTTTATACAAGTATTCCTGCTGGTTCTGAACTTCACCAAAAAATAGTAGAAAATTACAAAATATTAAGTGAAAAAAAGAAACTCTCAGGTAATGTATCCGCGGGAGGTATCTTATGACATTTTCAAACATTGAAGGAATCAAAATAGTATACAGTGTAATCAATGCCATAAAATCCAACCGTGAATATCTCAGTGAAATTGACGGTGCTGCCGGCGATGGTGATCACGGAATAAATATGAGCAAAGGTTTTTCAATTGCTGAAGAAGAAATAAAAAGCAGAGAGTCGGCTTCGATGAGTGAAGGCTTTCTGATAATAAGCGATGTACTTGTGAGTAAAATAGGCGGTTCAATGGGTCCGTTATACGGAAATTTTTTCCGAGGTTTATATGCTGCTTCAAGAAAGTCAGAAACAATTGATAAAAATATTATGTTATCAATGCTTGAAAAGGCATGTTCGAATCTTTCCGCACTAACTGATGCAAAACCGGGGGATAAAACATTAATTGATGTTTTGGTTCCTGCTGTTCTGGCTTATAAAAAATCTGTCGAGCAGAACTGTGATTTCAAAACTTGTCTTGAAAATATGATGTCAGAAGCCGAAAAAGGACTTGAGTCTACTAAAGACATGATTGCAAAATTAGGAAGAAGCAGCAGACTCGGTGAACGTTCACGGGGACATCTGGATGCCGGTGCGGCATCATGCTGTATTATTTTACGGGCAATTACTGATACTGCTGTAGAATTACTGAATAAATAGGAGGTTGAAATGCAAAGATTTGTTAATGATCCCGATTTAATCGTAGATGACATGCTCTCAGGTTTTGTAAAAGCAAATCCTGAAACTGAATTATCAAATGAAAATGACCGTGTAATCAAATTTACAAAACCTTCCAATCCTGATAAAGTCGGACTGGCCACAGGCGGCGGGAGCGGTCATGAACCGGCATTTCTCGGATATATCGGCGACGGACTCCTTGATGCTGTGGCTGTGGGAGAAGTTTTTTCTTCTCCGCCGGCTCAGGCATTTTACGATGCTGTCCGGGAAGCCGATAAGGGGAAAGGGGTTGCTATTCTCTTTGGAAACTATGCCGGAGATAATATGAATGTGAAGATGGCTGTACAAATGGCTGATGAAGATGATATATCCGTAAAATATATCGTTGCCAATGATGATATCGCATCTTCACCAAAAGAAACAAAAGAAAAGCGGCATGGTATAGCCGGCGGATTCTTTATGTGGAAAATAGGCGGTGCAAAAGCTGCTTTAGGCGGTACTCTCGATGAGGTAATAAAGTCTGCCGAAAATGTAGTCAGTAAAACAAGAAGTATATGTATAGGATTATCTCCCTGTACTATTCCCGCTGTTGGAAAACCAAATTTCCATATAGAAGACGGAACAATGGAAACCGGAGTAGGACATCACGGAGAAGCCGGAATACAAAAGGAAGCACTCAAAACAGCTGACGGTATTGCAGAAGATATTACGCACAGAATACTGGAAGATTTTTCATTCACGGATAAAAGAGAACTTGCCGTTATGATTTCCGGACTGGGAAGTACTCCTGTTATGGAACTGTATGTTTTATACAATAAAGTAGAAAAGATACTAAAAGACAAGGGACATAATATATATAAGGTTTATATAGGAAATTTTGTAACTTCCCTTGATATGAACGGAGCTTCTCTTACCATTGTGGATCTCGATGATGAAATAAAGTCTCTGCTTGAACAGCCGGCAAAACCGGTTGGAATGAAAAACTATTAATATACAGGCTGCTTATATCAGATTTTCTTGAAATGCCTTTATATTATCAAACAAAATTTTTTTAAAATATGTCATTAAAATTAAAAATAAAAATACTAAACCAGATTGGAGAATAATATGAAATTACAATTAGCTTTAGACGAACAAAAACTGGAGGATGCTCTGGCTTTTGCGGAGAAAGTCATTGATTATGTGGATATTATAGAAATAGGAACTCCGTTTGTTATTGATTCAGGGATGAATGCAGTAAGAAAATTTAAGGAAAAATTTCCTGATAAAGAAATTCTGTCAGATGAAAAAATAATGGACGGCGGATATTATGAATCACAGCTGGCATTTGAAGCCGGGGCTGAATATGTCACTGTTCTTGGTGTTACTGATATAGCCACAGTAAAACAGTGTGTAAGAGCTGCAAATGATTTTAATAAAAAACTGGTTGTGGATATGATCTGTGTGGAAGACATACCGGCTAAAGTTACACAAATGGAAGAACTGGGAGCCCATGTACTGGCGGTTCATACAGGTGCCGACCAGCAGGCTGAAGGAAGAACTCCGCTTGATGATCTCAAGGTTATGACTGAATGTGCAAAAAAAGCAAAAATTGCCGTTGCAGGAGGAATCAGCAGTAAAACAATTGATAAATATGTAGCATTAAAACCTGATATAATAATAGTAGGAAGTGCAATTACACGTGCAGCAGACCCGGTAGAAGAAGCTCGTCTTATAAAAGAAGCTATTAATAAATCTAAGTAATAACGGAGGAAAATAATATGACAGAATGTAGAAATCTAAAACTTATTATACAGGAACTAGCTGAAAATGCTAAAGTAATAGATAATGACCAGCTTACAGAAGCTGAAAAACTAATCAAAAAAGCAAACAGAATATTTATAGCAGGAGCAGGACGTTCAGGATTTGCCGCAAGAGGTTTTGCAAACAGACTTATGCATCTCGGGTTCCAGTCATTCTTCGTGGGTGAACCCACTACTCCTTCTATACAAAAAGGAGACCTTATAGTCATAGGGTCTGGCTCTGGAAATACCGCAAGCCTTGTAAGTATGGCGAAAAAGGCGAAAAGCCAAGGTGCTGCCATTGTTACTCTGACTATCTTCCCTGAAAATACCATAGGAAGTTTTGCTGATGTAATTATACAAATTCCGGGTGTTACCTCTAAAGCTGACAATGAACAGGAAGAACCGGATTCTATCCAGCCGAAAGGAAACTCATTTGAGCAGTTAAGCTGGCTGATTTATGACAGTATGATCATTGACTTGAAAAAGGAAACAGGACAAACAGAGGAACAAATGTTTGCCAGACATGCAAATCTTGAATAATCCCGTATTTTTTATAACTACCGTATATTCCTAAATAAAAGGAGACAATAATATAATTGTCTCCTGTTTTTATGTTATTAAAATATTATAAGGCAGCTTCATTTATACAGCTTAAGGCATTCAATGTTCTTGGAAATCCTATATACGGCATACACTGTGTTACTGCTTCTATCATTATATCCTTATCATTTCCTACACTAAGATTTCCTCCAGCATGTGATCTCAGCTGATTTTCACAACCGCCGAGTGCACTGATAATGCATAATGTCAATAATTCACGCATCTTTAAATCCAGTCCGCTTCTTGTATAAAAATCCCCAAAACACATTGCACTGAGATAATTTTGGATATGTTTCTGATTTTCGGGGGCATTTTTATGCATCTGACTGATCCTGTTCCCAAATATTGATTCCTGAACTTTGAACCCCTCTGCAAAGCGATTCTCCTCGTTAGTTCTGGTAGAATTTTCCACCGGAAGTGTTATTCCGTATTTTTTAAATACTTTATTAGCTTTATCTACAGCTTTTATTGCTTTGGGAAACCCTGTATAAGGTGCACACTGATAAAGAGCCTCCTTGATTTCTTCAGGACTTAGTCCTGTATTTAGTCCGGCTTTTACATATTTCTTAAATCCTTTAAAAGTACCGCCGGCTGTTAAAACACACAAAGTTATCAATATTCTCTGTTTATCAGTAAGTTTTCCGTGATTATACACCTCGCCGAATATGAACTTATCTGATATAGCCGTGAATTCAGGATCTGTATCCGTTAATAAAGAATCAGTATTTCCAAACAGCTGTTTCATTTTTTTCTCATAAAGTTCTTCTCTGTCCATAAGAATCCTCCTTACTTTATATCTGTATCCGAATTTCCCTGATTAAGTAATTCCAGCTCTTTTGCCATTAGTCTCTGATCATAATTTTCTATTTTATAATTCAAACGTTCCAGAGTTTCCTGCATTTCCTCGATTTTTTTCGCCAGCAGATCACGCTGTTTTACTAAAAGTCCTTTCCTCTCATCATGTGTACTCTTCCCCTGCTGGAATAAATCAAGATATTTTGTTAATACTTCTATTTGAAGCCCTGCATTACGCATACATTTCACAAAACTAATCCATTTGCAGTCTTCATCTGTATAATCTCTTATTCCGCTTTTATTTCTGTTTACATTCGGAATCAATCCTATACGTTCATAATAACGCAGAGTATCCTGAGTAAGTTCATATTTTTTACTGACTTCTGCTATCATCATATAAATACACCTCCTGATATTGTATAATCTAATATTCAAAATTAACCGTGCTTTCTGCAGAATAAGCCGGTCATACGAAATTTTATTTATAAATACTTATTTTATATCTGCTGCATCACGAATAGTCTCAATCAATGTAAAGTTCCCGTCCTCGTATTCATACTTAAAAATACAGCAGTTTGGGAATCCCTTTTTTATTTCTTCCGAAGGATCCTGCCAATGACTCAGAAAATGAAAGCATGCTCCTGCATGAGATACTGCAAGCACTGTATTATGGTCATCCTTTTCCATTATTTCCGTACATGTTCTCACCATTCTGTCCTGTACCTGTGCCCTCGACTCTCCACCGTAACTAAGGAAAAAAGTTCCGAATACCACTCTGTCCTTAGGATTCAAGTCTTCACTTTCTCCTTCAAAAGTCCCGAAATTCATCTCTTTCAGTCCTTTCAGCCTTGTATAAGATTTCTCCTGCCCTATTATATATTCCAAAGTATCGCTGCTTCTTTCAGAAGTAGAAGAATAAGCATAATCCAGCTCTATATCCTTAAAATATTTTCCTACTGCCTGAGCCTGCTTTATTCCCAGTTCAGTCAGCGGCGAATCACATGCTCCCTGAATCTTTCTGCGAAGATTAAATAAAGTTTGTCCATGACGCATTAAATAAAAAGTTTTTTTCATTACCTGCTCCTTTTCTATATCAACTAATTTTTTTATACTAATAATATATCACTTAGAGTTGACTCCAAGTCAAGCTTTTTTTCTTATATTATTTATATTATATTTTCTGTATTCTGTTTTATATAATAAAAGAGGCTATACCAGCCTTTGTCATAATATAGTCTCTTTTATTTATTTTTTATTTTTTTCCGGTTTTTACCGAGCCTTTTTCAGCATTCAGTGTCATAAATATATAACAGTCCTTTGCATATTTGCTGCATTCTTTCAATGCTTCTTTATCCGCCGTGGCTTCATCTTTATTTACTGCTACGCCGTATGATCCGTCTGCTTTCGAAACTGCAAAAGTCGCATATTCTTTATCAGCAAATGTCACTATAGCAGTACAGTTTTTTCCGCCCATTTTACGGCAATCTCCTTCAGCTCCGCTTATGGCTTTTGCCTCTGATTCATACTGCCACGACCACCCGTTTTTCCCCATCTGTGAGTCTATTGCAATGGCTCCCCACATTTTCGGTTCATATGCACTCGTAGACGAAGTTCCTTCCAATGCACACACATTTACAAGTACTTTACAGTTTTTTCCGCCGCTTTTTTCACATTTCTTTATTGCTTTTTCATTAGAACGCTCTACTCTGGTTTTATAGCCTATTTTAGCATACGCAGCTATTGCCGAATCTGATTCTATGACCTTATCTGTGTCTGAATATGCTACTGCTACACAACGCTGGCTGTCTACATTAATTACCTTGCACTGTTCCCCGCATCTGGCAATAACAGATTGTCTTGCAGAGTTTTTACTGGTATGTGCAGAAGCACTTGCCCATTTCCCCGTCTGGACATCCACTGCTATTGCTCCGTAATAAGTGGGAGCTACATATACCGGTGCCTGTGTATTCCCCGTATTTCCATAACATACATCCGGTGGAATCCCTTCACCGCATACATTAATAGCAAAAGAATTAAAACCTAATACAAAAAATAATAAGCCTGTGATAAATAATAATTTTTTCATTCTGCCTCCTTAATTTTTTCACATATGAGTCAATTATATTTTATTAATTACAAAAATACAACTTATATTTTTTTTATAATTATTATATCGAGAAAATAAGGATAACTCCTGTAAGAAACAGTAATTATCCTTATGTGCCGTTAATATTTCAATTATTTATTTAATATGCTTTTTGAAAAATTCCAATTATTTCCTCTTTTGTTGCCTGTATGGGATTAGTAAAACCGCACACATCTTTCAGGGCATTTTCCGCCAATATGGAAAAATCTTCTTTTTTAACTTCTAATTTTTCTAATGATTCCGGTATTCCCACTTCCTGTGATAATTTTCTGATAAGCTCTACTGCTTTTTTTGCACCTTTTTCGTCACTCATCCCGTTTACATCTGCTCCCATAAGTTCTGCAACCTTTTTCAGACGCGGAGCAGCAGCTTTTATATTATATTCCTGTACATGGGGAAGAAGCAGCGCATTACATACTCCGTGCGGCAGATTATAAAACCCTCCGAGCTGGTGTGCCATTGCGTGAACATATCCCAGGCTGGCATTATTAAAAGCCATCCCTGCAAGATATTCAGCGAAAGCCATGTTACTTCTTGCAGTAATATCACTTCCGTTTTCTACTGCATTTTTCAGATTATCTCTTATTAACGATATTGCTTTTTCAGCACAGGCATCTGTTATAGGATTGGCAACTGTAGACACATATGCTTCTATTGCATGTGTCAACGCATCCATACCTGTAGCAGCTGTCAGTGATTTTGGCATTCCCGCCATTAGCTTAGGATCATTTACTGCTATAATCGGAGTTACATGTTTATCTACTATTGCCATTTTTATATGTCTTTCTTCATCAGTTATTATAGAAAATCTTGTAATTTCCGAAGCAGTTCCCGCTGTAGTATTTATTGCAACTAAAGGTATCTGGGGTTTTTCTGACTTATCCAGTCCCTCGTAATCCTTTATTTCTCCGCCGTTTGCCAATATCAGAGCTATTCCTTTGGCACAGTCATGCGGTGATCCCCCTCCGAAAGAGATTACAAAATCACAGTTTTCTTTTCTGAAAATTTTTATCCCGTCATTTACATTAGTTATTGTAGGGTTAGGTTTTGTTTTATCATAAATATGAAACTCTATTTCATTTAGTTCTAATTCATTGATAAGCATATCAGTCAATTTTGCTTTTACCAGCATCTCATCAGTCACTACCAGCGCTTTTTTAAATTTTCTTTTTTTCACCTCAATAATTGAGTCTTTTAATGAATCTTCTCCTATAAATGATAGCATAGGCATGTAAAAATTATAGCTCATCTGTACCTCCCAAATATTTTATTAGTAGAAGTATAACATATTTTCATCAAAAGACAAGTATAGTTTAAATTTAGTTTAACTAAAAAAATCACAAACTATAGAAACGTCTGTTTTAAAAGAATATTTGATAAAAATTTTTTTATTAATATTAAAAAAATAACGTATATACCAAGTGAAAAAAATAGCGCATATTCATAGTGAAATTAATCATTTTATCTTAAAACTCTGTTATCATTACATAACATCTGTTTTTCTTAACTTAATTCAAATAATTTTGACCTATATTAAAAATTTAAATAAAATTATAAATCAATATATTTTTTATACTATATTATTATTTATAGAAAATAAATTCACAAATAATTATTTTTCACATTAAACTCTCGAAAATATTTTACTTTAGAAAAAAGTTAATATGATCATGCTCTTTTATTATATCTGTTATTATTTTAAAATTACCTTCACCTAGTTTTTCTTCACTGCTTTCTGAATTTTTCCATATTAATATTATTTCTTCATCGTCAAAAACTCCAAAACCGCCGCGCAGAATATCATTAAATGCATTGAGATTTCTTCCCGTTTTCCATGTAAGATTTTTAGTCAGCACTTTTTCTATCTCATCGTAAAATTCTGAAATATTATTTATATTTTTTCCTTCTATAATGATTTTTTCATCTCATTCTCCTGTCTTTTTTCATAAAATAATATCATGTTTTCTATTGAAAATACAGTCCTTAATTAAATGTCAAACAAAATTCTTGCATTAATTTTCAAATTATGATAAAATAACGTGCATATGCAAATAATAGGTTAAAAATATTTTTGTTTATGTATAAATTAATTGAAAAGGAAGTAAAATAGTGAGAAAAAGTTTTTATGGAAAAGTATTAAGTGCAATAGTTTGCTTAAATGCAATAGGAAATGCGCAGACTATATGGACAGAAGCTGATTTCTCTACTCCTAAGGGACACACATGGGTTAATCCCGGGAATTATGAATATGGCGGAGATGTCTATATACAGAATACTGATCCGGTAAAATTTGCATCAGATATGAGCGGAAAACCCAATACCGGGGTATTAAGTATAGAAAACGGGGGAAAGTTAACTGCTGACGGTGAAATCATTGTAGAACAACTTGGCCCTACTACAGGAGATGCTGTTTTGATCACAGACGGCGGAAAAGGATATTTTAACGGCGGACTTACAGCCACATTAAAAAACTCTGATAATAACTACTACGTGGTTGGTACAATAAGAGGCAATTCAGAACTTCATGTCACAGGAAATACTAATATTTTTTCAGAATTTGAAAAAGGTTACGGCCTTTATTTAGGCGAAGGAACTATAAACAGCTTTAATAAAGACAGTAGCGGAAACGGCATTGTTAACATTTCCACAGGAGTAAGGGGTATCCACTCTATTGGAAATACAAATTTTAATCAGGAAGTACACGTAAAATTAAATGCTAACGGTGCAACAGGTATACTGACTTTAGATACAAGTTCTTCATCAGTGACAAACTTTAGCGATAAAGTATACATTACTAATAATTCAGTAAGTAATAACACTTCTACTGCATATGGTATTGCTGTCAATAACGCAAATGGTACATTCAATTTAAATGATGGTGCAGTAATAAATTTTGGTGATACATATACAAACGGAAATGAAATTGGTTTATATTCAGGAAAAGGTACTATGAATGTACAAGGTGACCTGAGTATTAAGACAAATTCCGGAAGTATACAATCTGTTATTTATGCTACAAATAACGGAACAATAGACATAAGAAATTCAGTAGCTGATCTGAAAGGTGACATTCTTTCCAATAACGGTGCAAGCATAACAATGGACATAAAAGACGGTTCCAAATGGGAAGGAGCATCACGTATAGGTAGTTCAGCCGCTACAGACATAACTATGACAGGAACTACATGGTACATGACAGATGATTCGGAACTGACTAATTTCAATCTTTTGGATAATTCCATAGTCTACCTGAATTCTGATCCTTCATCAGGAACATATACACCAAGAACTTTGACAATCTCAAATGACTATTTCGGGAACAACGGAACAATAGTCTTCAACTCAGAATTAGGGGATGATCTTTCACCCACTGACAGATTAAACATTCTGGGTGATACTTCGGGAACAACTAAAGTACAGGTAAGAAATGCCGGAGGTACAGGTGCACATACCATAGAAGGAATTGAATTAATATCTGTGGGAGGAAACTCAAACGGTGAATTTGTAAAAGACGGACGTATTGTTGCAGGTGCTTATGAATATTTCCTGAATCGCGGTAACGGTGATACAACAGATACAAGTAACTGGTACCTTACAAGCAAGATACCGTCAATAATACCGCCTATAGTAACTCCCCCTGTAATTGATCCTACAGATCCAGATCCAGTGGACCCGGTAGTTCCGCCATATGTGGAACCTCCTGTAAAACCGCCTGTATCAGGTGAGTATGTATCAGTATTCCGTCCTGAATCAGGAAGTTATATTGCCAATAATGCAGCAGCTAATACATTATTTGTTCACAGACTTCATGACCGTCTTGGTGATGCACAGTATACAGATTCAATGGCCGGTGAAGATATGGTCAAAAGCATATGGGTACGCAGCACAGGTGGTTACAACACTTTCAAAGATACTTCGGGACAGCTGGATACCAAAGGAAAAAGTTACACAGTACAGGCCGGCGGCGATATAGCACAATGGAGTTCCAACGGTTCTGACCGTTTTCATCTGGGAGTTATGGGTGGATACGGAACTAACCATAATAAAACAGATTCAAATATAATTGACTACAGTTCTAAAGGTAAGGTAGAAGGTTATAACATAGGAATATACGGAACATGGTATTCAAATAAAAACGACAGATCCGGACTTTATGCAGACAGCTGGCTGATGTATAACTGGTTTGACAATGAAGTAAACGGTGATGAACTTGATAAGGAAACATACAGCTCAAAAGGATTAACAGCTTCTATTGAAGGTGGTTATACTTTTGAGATCGATAAAAATTCAGATGGAAATGCATTCTTTATTCAGCCGAAAGCGCAAGCTGTGTATATGGGAGTAAAAACAGACAATCATACAGAATCGAATGGTACTATAGTGGAGCTAAACGGTGACGGAAATATTCAGACACGTCTGGGTGTGAGACTGTATACCGGGAATTCCAATTTTATAAACAGAAATGATAAAAAAGAATTTCAGCCTTTTGTTGAAGCTAACTGGATTCATAATACAAAGGAATTCGGCGTAATTATGGATGGTGTAGAAAACAAACAAAGTAAAACAGGAGACTTGGGAGAAGTTAAATTAGGAACTGAAGTAAAATTAAATCAGAATTTTGACCTGTGGGGTAATGTTGGATACCAATGGGGCGGCAGCGATTACAGTGATACACAGGTAACTGTGGGGTTAAAATACAGATTTTAATTTTATAAATATGAGATAAACTTATATAATAGATAACCGGAGAATAGTGAAAATTCATTAATTCTCCGGTTTTTCAGTATTTGACACATTATCAAATTTCAATATTATCTCAACTCTTCTGTTAAGAAATTTTCCTACCGCTGTATCATTTCTTGCCCTCGGCTTTTCATCCGCCATACCTGACAACTCTACTTCTATATCCTCTCTGAATCCATAAAATTTCAATAATTCATATAGCTCCTCAGCTCTTTTATAACTCAATTTCTTTTTATTCTTTACTTCAGTTGTATCTGTGTATCCTACCAGTTTTATTTTTTGATTTTTTTTCAAATAATAATTTAGTATATCTGTGGTTTCTACTATGGCTGGATACTCTGACTGAGCAGGTGCTTCGCCGCCCACTCTGTATCCTGTAATTATACACATACCACTTGTTGGCATACACGCTGGAATATGCGAATACACTACTCCAAAAAATAATAAAAATGCTAAAAATATTTTTTTCATAAATCACCTTATAAAATAATTTTTATCTTTATTATAACAATATATAAACACTATCTGCAATAAAAAATCAGCATTTAAAAAGATCTGAAAATACTCAGATCTTTCACATATTTCTATATTTTATTGATTACTAACTTTCTGTATCAAATATCAAACATTTTTTATAAACAAAACCTGCGAGTCCACCGCCCAGCAGCGGAAAAATAATAAACAGCCATAACTGTGACAAAGCCGTAACGCTAAATAAAGCAGGCCCGAAGCTACGTGCAGGATTTACTGATACTCCGGTAATCTGTATTCCTATAATATGTATCATAACAAGAGTAAGTCCTATTACCAGTCCGGCAAATTTCGTATTGGAATTCTTATGTGTAGCACCCAGTATTACAAAAACAAAGATAAATGTAGCCACGAATTCAAAGACAGCAGCTGAAAATACATTATATTCTCCGCCATAACCGTAACCAAACCCGTTTTGCCCTAATCCGTCAAAACTGCTGTAATACGGCGAGCCTGAAGCTATGAGGAATATCAGTGCCGAAGCAATAACAGCACCTGCCAGCTGTGCAATAATATAAGGCAATACCTCTTTTTTCTCTATTCTGTTACATATCCATGCGCCAATTGTAACAGCGGGATTAATATGACATCCTGATATCGATCCTATGGAATAGGCCATTGCAACAATACTAAGTCCGAAAGCAAACGCAATTCCGAGCTGTCCCACTTCATTTTTTGCAAAAACAACAGCACCGCAGCCAAACAAAACAAGGGTAAATGTACCCAGACATTCAGCATAATATTTTTTCATACCATTATCCTTTCTCGTTAATATATTTGTATATGAAATATTATTATAGTTGTATTATAGTATAATTTTAATATCTGGTCAATAATCAAATTTTATTTTCAATCCTTTTTTTCATATTGATATTATAAATTTTATGTAATTTTTTCCGTAAAAATCTGTTTTAAATTTTTTCAATAAATGTTATAATTTTAGAAAAGTTAAGAAAGGACTAGCTATGAAATTAATGTCTGTAAATATTGGTAAAGAAAAAACATATGATTTTGATGGTTTCATTATAAAAAGCGGCCTTGAAAAATCACCTGTTTTCGATAATGTCTTTATTCATAAATTAGGTGTAACAGGTGACGAACAGGCTGAAAAAGTAGTCCACGGCGGCGTGGATAAAGCTGTTTGCCTATATCCTTTTGAGCATTATGAATATTGGGAAAATACATTAAACAGAAAAATGCCTGAAAACTCTTTTGGTGAAAACCTTACTGTACAGGGAATGACTGAAAAAGATGTGTGTATTGGTGATATTTTTCAGATAGGCGAAGTGGTTCTTCAGATAACTCAGCCAAGACAGCCTTGCTATAAGCTGACTTATATTCACAATGTTCCTAAAATGTCTTTTCTTTCACAGGATTCAGGCTTTACCGGATACTATGCCCGTGTTTTGAAAGAAGGAAATCTGAATGTAAATGATAAGATTACTCTGATTGAAAAAAGTCCTCATAACATAAGCGTAGAATTCACCAATCAAATTCTGCATAATGATAATAAAAATACAGAAGCTATAAAAAAGATTCTTGAAGTAAAAGAAATAGCGGCAAATTTACGAAAAAACTTTGAAAAGCTGCTAGCCGGAGAAACAATAGATCCGCGTCCAAGATTAACGGGATTATAATTTTTCCTTTTACAATGTTTTATAATAAAAATATCATAATCATAAAAAGAAGGAGTTCATATTTTATATGCTCCTTCTTTTTTTTGAAAATATTATATAATAAATTCATCAAATTATTTTATATCTCTCCAAAAAAAGATAAAATCTATAAATTTTCTGATCTGATATTATGATTTTTTACTATTTTTCTTTCTGTAAAAGTTTCCTTTTAAGAAAATAACAATTAATACCACTGCTGCCATTGCCAGCCAGCCTGCTTCCGACATCATAACAGACGGTGTTTCATTCCCCTTGCCGTTTAGAAATTTTTCCTGCAGTTCAAGAAGCATTTCTTCCTGTTCCTTCGTTTCCATAACTATAAAAGCTGTATTTTTCGTCAAAATCCTTTTTTGCATTGCCTCTTTAATTCCTGCGATCTGATCCTTAGCTTCTATATTCTGAATTGCATTTTTCTGCAGGACAAAAGCTTTTTCATAATCATTTCCTGCTTGTTTGCCTGATATTTTACTATCATAGATTATTTCACTTTTATCATCATCTTTTATTACTGTCCCGTTATAATTAACAGCAGTATTTGTGATTATTCCGCCTGTTTCCTGCAATATATCATTACTGTAAAAATCAAACGGAATCAATGATAAATCAGAATTCAGCCTGTAATAATAATCATTTTCCGGAAAAACCTTTGCTAACTGTGTCTTTTCAAATTCCACCACTCTGTTCATATTATCCGTAACCATAATAATAACAGGAAATTTCCCCTGCGGCACAGAAGAAAATATCTTCTCTACAGTATAGGCTGTATTAAATCCTCCCTCAGATATTACTTCCGGAGTCTTTGAATTTATATCTTTTATTTCCATTGACTGATAAGACACTGCATAATATACAGGACTTTCCAGATTTTTTTCTTCTGCGTATTTTTTTGCCAGTTCAATATGCTTTTTATACGATGATTTTTTACCTGCATCTATCAAAAAGTAATATTGAGGTTTTCTTTCTATTTTTGGCAGTGATTTCTTATAATCTGCGGGAATGTACTGCAGCCCGTCCAGCTGTATCGGAGTTTTTTCTGTATTTTCAGCTTCAAGATTAATTACCTTCCCATCAATACTAAAAGAGCCGTTCTGACTGTACATAATCTGAAAACCTGTTTTTCTCGTATATGATTTTTCAAACGGAAAAGGAAAAACTCTCAGTGACAGTTTATTATCATTGTCATAATAGATTATTCCCGGATCTCTTTGTGTCCTTATAATACTTTCATAGGCTGTTTTTGCCGCTCTTTTATCTGTCATAATTCCACGTTTTTTTTCTTCCCCTACATACAGGTAATAATCTGTTATAAAGCTGCCGTCAGGAAGTATAAAGTTAGTCCTATATTCTCTGGGGCCGGTTTTATTCCCTGTTAGTGTTATCTCCATATCCACCCAGACCTTATATGCTCCTAATTCTTTTATATATTCCTTATCCCTTGTGGAAATCTGAAGATCAAAATCTACATTAATTAACTTATCTTTTGCTATTACTTCAGACTCGCTTACGACTTTTTCAGGAGTAAATATTTTTTGTATTTTTTCTGCTGATTCTTCTGTAAAAACTCTATTATCAAGTACAATATACCTGTATATAGTCGATATCAGAGGAGTACCGGGATTAAAGCTGAGAAATTCCATATCTCTTGATGATCTCATAGTATTTCTTATCTGAGTTATTGATCTGTCTAATCTTTTCATATTAACTTCTTCTTGTGTATTTTCACCGGAATTCATATAGACCCATAGCTTTATTAAAATTTATGCCGTCTATCTTAAAATTTGCCGCAAGAATAAAAGGTAGAGTCAAAAATCCTATTAACGCTGTAAAAATAATAATATTATTTGAATACTTCTTTTTCAAGATCCTTATATCTCTTATAATTTGTCTTAGCTGGACATAAAAAACAGCTGCCGGTGCGAAAACCAAAAGCCCCAGTCCGTAGACAACTATCCCCATAAAACCTATGGGAATATACGGAATAAAAACTACTGCAAAATAAACTATATATGCAAAACCAGCTATTTTCAGATAAAACACCAAAAGTTTTCCGGGAATGTTCTTAATATCTAATAATAATACAAGACCATTTAGTAACGCTATTATGTCAAACCATATACTGCTGAAATCTCCCAGCACATTTCCCATCCATTTATTCAAAAACAGACCGGTTACGGGAAGTACGATTCCTGTTATTAATACCAGAATACGGTAAAGAAGTGTGTATTCTTTTTCATCATTATCCGCCTGTATATTTTTTTTACCTTGAATATGTGACATATAAAGCTGTCTGCCTATTAAGAACAAAAATATACAGAAAAAGCCAATGGCCATTACCATGCTTAAACTATTAAAAGAAAATATTCCAAATAAGATATAAATCACTACAGGAAAAACCACACACAGTATACTTAGTACCGTAATATCCCTTTTATCCTCTTCGCTTCCTACCCTGACAGCCTCTACTGCCAGATAAAACATGCTAAAAGCATTGAACAGCAAATAAAAAACCGGTGCAGACATATTAAAAATCCTCAGACTTTCCCTATATAAAAAACATATCCCGAACGAAAAAACGATAAAATAGGCGAAAAGAAAAAAGTACAGCGCCTTTATCCCTATTTTTTCTTTTTGTTTATTTTTGAGATAATAACAAAATATCACAATATTCAAAATAATTTCAAAAATAAACACAACTGAAATTTCAACTCCCGGCATCTGCCGGTTTAATATAAAACATAATGCTAAAAGTAATGCCATTATACACTGCGGCAATATTACATAACTTAATAATTTTTTCAAATTTTCCACTCCTTTTCCTTTATGATTTTTTTTCTGATCTGTAATTTAAAAATGCATATAATCCAAGCCCTGTGCCAAAATATACCATAAGTGAAAAAATTGTATGAATCAGCTGAAAATTCTCCATCCCGCAAAAAGGTATACTTGCTGTAATTCTAAATACCGTTGCTATATATGCAAGAAAAACCGCTGTAATGCAAAATAACAGAATACTGCTTATTTTTTTGAAAAAACCGTCATATCTGTCTACCCGGCATATAGTAAGTATTAGAAACAAACATATAAATAATTTTGCACCAATACAGCTTTCCCCTATTATAAACAAACCGCCTGCTTCACGGTATCCTGTCCCCGGAATAAATTCGAACTGCATGGGATACAGCAGTTTTATAGTTGAAATATGCGGTATAAGTGTAATTCTTATATCTGTTGTTAAGAATATATAAACAGCAAAAGAAACAATAGCAGTAAATAAATAAATAATAATTTTTTCCAGCTTGATATTTTCAGACATCGGCTTACTCCTATGAATTATACTCAATAAAATTTTATATCCAAAATTTCTATTCTTAATTTATTTTATTAAGAATTTAAAAAAAGAAAATATTAAATATAAGTTACAGATATTTTATCATAAACTGCAATAATTGTGTAGCAATGAGTTTTAAAAAATAAAACTCAACATTTTTATTTAATAATTATCAATTAAATTTATATTATATAAAAAAGCTTGACTTGGAGTTCACTCAAAGTGATATAGTGATAATATAAAGCCTGTTCATAAAACTTTATCTCTGTGCAAAATCTTTCAAACACCGCCGTTCTGCTGCTTTGCAGAAATAAAATATACTTACTGTCATTGTACAATTTAAAAAATAGAAAATAAGAAAGGCAGGTAATAAATGGATAAAAAAATTTTAATAGCGTACTACTCTTATTCTGGTAATACAGGTGAAATCGCATCATTTATACAAAAGCATACAGAAGGAACGCTTTTTGAGATAATTCCTGTTATTCCATATCCGCTTGGCTATAACGAAACAGTAAAGCTGACAAAACTTGAAATTAAGGCTGGAATAAAACCGGAATTAAAAACAAAAATAAATAATGTCGAATCATATGATACTATATTTATAGGTTCGCCAAACTGGTGGAGTACAATAGCTCCGCCCATTGCTTCCTTTTTATCAGAATATGATCTTTCCGGTAAAATCATAATTCCCTTTTGTACACACGGCGGCGGCGGACATGGTTCAATATTCAGGGATATTGCCTTATTATGCCCTCATTCGGATATTCTGAACGGTTTTGAAGTTTTCGGCAAAGGAAACAGCACTGGTTCTGATAAAATTTTATCCTGGCTGAATGAAATTGGAATTAATTAAAATCTTATGTTAAAATGTATAATAATTATCATTTACAAAAAATACAAATAAAATATTAGAAAGCGGGGAATTGTATATGGAATATGTAAAACTTGGAAATACCGGTCTGGATGTATCTCGTCTCTGCCTTGGCTGTATGAGTTTTGGAGATTCTGAAGCATGGGTTCATAAATGGCTGCTTAATGAAGAAGACAGCCGTCCTATTATAAAAAAAGCACTTGATCTCGGCATTAATTTCTTTGATACTGCGAATGTCTACTCTCTTGGAAAAAGTGAAGAGATACTCGGACGTGCCTTAAAGGATTATGCTAATCGTGATGAAATAGTTATTGCTACAAAGATACACGGGAAAATGCATGATGGTCCCAATGGTTCAGGACTTTCGAGAAAAGCTGTTATGAGCGAAATTGATAAAAGCCTGAAACGTCTTGGTACTGATTATGTTGATCTTTATATTATACACAGATGGGATTATAATACTCCTATTGAAGAAACAATGGAAGCGCTTCATGATATTGTGAAAGCAGGAAAAGTAAGATATATCGGTGCTTCTGCCATGTATGCGTGGCAGTTTCAGAAAGCTCTTCATGTGGCTGAAAAAAACGGGTGGACACGTTTCGTATCTATGCAGAATCACCTGAATCTTATATACCGTGAAGAAGAGAGAGAAATGATTCCGCTTTGCAAAGAAGAAAAGATCGCTCTCACTCCTTACAGTCCCCTTGCTTCCGGAAGGCTTACACGTGATTTATCAGAAGCAACAAAACGTTCTGAAACTGATCAGATTGCCATAAGCAAGTATGGTTCTACCGAAGATGCAGACCGCCTGATAATCGAACGTCTTGCAGCTGTAGCAGAAAGACGCGGCGTTCCGCGTATTCATGTTGCTCTGGCATGGCTGCTGCAAAAAGAGCCGGTAACTATACCTATTATAGGAGCAACAAAATTTTCTCATCTTGAAGATGCAATTCCTGCTTTATCCCTGAAACTGGAGCCGGAAGAAATTGCATTTATGGAAGAACCTTATATTCCGCACAAAGTAATAGGTGCTGTTTAATTTTTACTGTTTTTAAATTTTGGGAAACTCTCCGGATTGAATACCGGGCAGTTTCCCTTTTTATATTTATAAAACATAAAAAAAGAGCTTTCTACATATAATAAAAAGCCCTTTATATAATTACTTAATATCTTTTTGCTACAACACTCTTTTTTATATCCCTCTGCATTCTGGATATACTTTTTTCTATCATTTCCATTCTTTCTTTCTGCAGTTTTATTCTTTCTTTTTTTTCTTTATCCAGTTTTATACTTCTTTTGCTTCTGATGATATATCCTAAAATCAGTAGAATCGAGAATAAAGCTGCTGAACGGTAAATGATTCTGGCGGCTTCCTTTCATATGTAAGACTCTTTCCAATACTTGTATTCCTTATTTTCCGGAATCTTTTCATTTTTTACATCTACCGCTATTTTATAATTTTCTATTACTGACAAACTTTTCTCTACTGTGTTAGATGAAAAAGGATTCTCAACATTTGTATAATATAGATTTTTTATTTCGGGATATACATCATTAATTTTTTTTACATAATTTCTGGTTTCTTTTATTCTTCTCCACGCATCATTCCGTAATCTCCCGCATCCTGCGTTATAGCATACAAGTGTTTTAGTGATATCCTGTGTATTATCATAGTCTCTTTTCAAATGTTTTACTCCGCCTTTTATATTTCCTTTTACGGTATTATCTACGTTGAATTCGTCAAAATTCTCCGGCATTAACTGCATTAATCCCTTTGCTCCCGCTGTAGATACCGTGGAATGGCGAAAATTACTTTCTGTTTTCATGACAGAGAATACAAGTATCGGGTCAAAGTCGTATTCAGTGGTAAACTGAACCACATTTTTATAAATATCTCTGGCCTCTTTTTCTGATAATCTGGAATTATTTTTTTTCATATAGGTGATCATTTCGTTTTCCCCTGAAAAACTGAAAAAACTTATAAAAAACAGAATCAGAATTCTTTTTGTCATAGTCTTCTCCTTATTTTTTTAGTTTATGTCACTAATTTTTATATCATACCTCTCTCTCCATATCCTAAGTATTGTATTCATAAATTGATTTTATATTTGATGTTTCAAAACTTTACTTCATTGGTTATTTAATTTATTTTTTATTTTCAGCCAAAAAAGTAAATTTTTATATATTATACCTTATGTTCTAAAAAATGTAAATACAAACATATTGATTCCGTCTCTAAGTCACGGATATACATATTTAGAAATAAAAAAACTGTACCAAGCCTGACTTGATACAGCTTATATAAATTATTCATCTGTTATTTTACTTGCTTTATTACCGGCGGGTACCATGTCTGGTTTAATACATCCTGTTTTGGAACATATAAACGTAGAGTAAGCGCGAATCCTTTTCCGCTTGCTGACGGCAGCCAGTTTGATTCCGGAACTCCTTTTGGCTGTGTCGGTGCAATCCAGATAGTTAATGATCCGTCTTTATTTGTTTTAACTCCTGTTACATTATTTATTCCGTATTTATTTATAGGATTCTGAACAAGACGATAGTCAGGTGTTCCATATAGAGTTACTGACCAAAAAGCATCTACTTCTGACTCTGGAAGTGCTCCTTTAGGAAATGTAATCTGATAAGTATTGCTTCCGTTTAACGGCTGCTTTGTTGTCCCTTCTTCCACTCCTACAAAGTATATTGCTTCTTTGGCTGTATTACCCCATAGTCCTGCATAGTTCACTATATCACGTGCGATATAATCATCACCGAAATTTCCCATGACATAAGATACTATCCATCCGTTCTTTTCACTTCCGCTTCCCTTTTTTGTCATTTCCAAAAATTCAGGAATAATTTTAGTATCTACAATATCGCTGACATATTTTTTTGCTTCTGCGGAACTCTGCATATACCCTGAAATATTTTTTACTGTTTTTTGATACTGAGCTGCACTTGGCATAACATCAGGATATGATGCCAGTACCTTATCCACATTTAAAAATATGTCTGATCCTATAGGTTTCGCATTGGTAAAATTAGTTATAGCCAGAGGAGGATCTATCTTTATTCCTTCCGGCACATCCAAAGTAAACTCTTTCTGTAATTTTTCAGCTTCTTCGGGTGTTTTCTGCAGCTCTACACGAGCCAGCACCTTAACTTTATTGAACGGAATCTCTATCTTTTGTGCATCTTTCGGTACATTTTTAGGATTTGACCCTTTTAGTACAAAGGCAAATTTCCCATACGGATGATTTGGATAATTTCTTTCGTTAATATTTGTTACTACTTCTCCCCAACCGTTTAAAACCTGTACAGTATAGTAACGTCCTTTTATTTCCGGTACATTCATTATTACCGCATGATCTTTATCTACTGCTATCCATGACTCCAAATACGCTACATCCATGTTAGGATTAACAAATTCTGCTGAACCGAGAGGATTATACTTTATTTTGTTATATCCTACTTTTTCAACATTAATATCCTGATTTTCCTGTCTGATTACTATATATCTCCCTATCATATACAAATAGCCGTCTTTTATTTCCTGCTCACTAGGTTTTACAGCAGCAAACCCGGGAATTGTGATTAAAAGCATTAATATCATCAGAAAAACTTTCCAGATATTATTTACAGCAAATTTTTGTTTCTTAATCATATTAACTGTCATAAATACTCTCCTTTGTAATAGTTTACTTAACCTGCTTTATTATACTTCTTTTTTACCTATTATTCAATTAGAGTTTTATTTGATTTTTTTATTATATTTAAATATATTCGTTTTCTTTGAAGAATAACTGTAATATTTCAATTTTTTCTTCAAGTATTAATATTCTAAAAGATTTTTGCTTTGGAAAAAGGAGAAAAATACCCAAAGCATCTTTCTCCTTTATTTTAATTATATATTTTTATTTTACACTTTCAAATCAGAAATTAAAACACTGCTTTTAGAACAAGTCCTGCTCTGTAATCATTCTGTTTGTCGTTTCCTGCTTTATATTCTCCTGTTAAGAATATTCCGTATCTGTCTTCTACTTCTACTCCGATACTTGCTCCTCCTCTGAAAGCTCCTTTTTCTTCGTCAGGCTTTGCCAATTTATGATATCCGTCTTCTATTGCTACCAGCCTTGCCTTTTCTCTTTCATTCAGATTTGCCAGCTCATATTCATATCCAAGATCGAGAGCTCCTTTTAGTTTCCATGCATTTAAGTTCCCTAAAGGTATTGATGTCTTTAATTCTACCCCCAATTTAGGTTTTACGCTCCATGCATCATTTCCTTCCACTTCCAGTTTCTCAAGCCCTTTTTCTTCAAAGTCCGGTCTTGTCACATACATTGCCCTAAGTCCGCCGTATGGTGTAATACTTGTATTTTTACCTATGTTCAGCTCTTTACCGAGTATATTATTACTTGTTATGCTGTATGTTTCATATGAACCGTTCAGTTCTGATCTTCCATATGGTGAAGGCCAGTTTATATTTCTGTCTATATTATGGAAACTCACTCTTCCTGTAAGGTCATTTCTTAATACCCAGCCGTTTGACTTATATTTATTATGTCCGCCTATCTGCAGTGTATCCACAAGTTCTTCACTGTTCATACCGTCTTTGAATTCAAAATCTGTATGCATATACCCAAGTGAATATCCGAATGTATGTTTATAAGTTCTTTCTACTTCTCTCAGAGCAAGCACTCCCGCCATTTCATAGTCATAACCTGTTACTCCCTGTGTATCTTCCGTAGTTTTCCCTTTTGCTGCTATTACATTCACTTTCATATTTTCTTTAGTATTATTATGAGAATTCTGAAGAAGGCTCAGTGAATTTTCAAATGCTCTTGCTATGTCGTCTTCTCTTTCATTTATATTCGCATAAATATTTCCGCCGAGACTTTCCATTATCGTCTTGAAGTCATTCCCGTTTTTTATTCTGTCTATTTTATCAAATATATTTCCTGCATCTCCTGTTGATCCTGCATATTTTTCATCCATTGCAGAACCAAATTCTTCATACCATTCACCTTCCATCAGATCCTTATATGCTATCTTTTTCATCCAGATATCTACATTTCCGTCTGCATTAGTCACAGGTATTGCGTCCCATGTATAAGATTCACTGTATACACTTGCTATTCCTGATGTTACACCTGCACTTGATGTTCCCGGCATAAATACATTTTCAAGTTTATATGTGAGCGCATTTGTTCCTTCTGTAAAGTCTGATGTTACTGTTACATCTTTTACATTAAAGCTGTCTGCCTGATACTTTACTGCATTTGATATCAGAATTACATTTTCAAGGTCTAAAAGATCATATCCTGATGATACTTTTTCTGCATGTGTCAGTTCTCTTATTGAGTCTGGATCTACTTTTACTTTTACTACTCCGTCATACGGCACTTCAAAGTTTCCTTCTACTTTTATTATTCCGGAATTTATTATCTGCGGCGCTTCATAAATCGGCACCGAAGCCAGTGAAGGCAATGTTATCGAACTATCTGACAGTGAACCGGCACTTATATTAGATGAACTTGTACCGTCAGCTAATATTCCCAGACTTCCGGAACCTAGTATCAATGTTGCTCCCGAGTGGTTTATGAACGTCGATTTATCTTTTAATACTACTGCTACTGAATTAGTTCCCGATACATCTATTGTATTATAGTTATTTACCACTGAGTTACTTTCGGCAAGTACCGCAATACTTTCATTACCATTTACCTTTATAGTTCCGTGGTTATCCAGAATTCCGCCTTTATTTATTGCCACCCCTATTACACTGTTACCTGCCAGGTCTATTAAACCATTATTTACTACACGGCTGTTCTTACCTACTTCTGAGAATATTCCTATTGCCTTGTCTCTTGTTGATGTTATCTGACCGCTGTTTGTTATATCTCCGCTCTGTGCATAAGAATATATTCCTATTCCGTTTTCTCCCACAGTAATATTACTGCTGTTATCTATTTTACTTCTTTCTCCGTATATTCCCACAGAAAATCTGTTATCCTTATTACTCAGGTCATTCGGATAAGGAATATGAGAGTCTCCCAATACAATTACTGCTGTATTCTTTATATCAGAGCCACTTCCGTATATTCCTACACCGTAACTATGCGATGCTCCGTTTATCTGTCCGTTATTTTCAATTATTCCGTTATTCCCGTACAGATAAATTATCCCGTTTCCTGCTGAGCTTAAAGTTCCGGAGTTCACTATATGTCCGTTATTTGTGTAGAACCCTACCCCTTCTTCCTGTATTGACAATGCTGCCTTGTTATCAAGCTTTGTACCGCTGTCCTTTGCATAACCTATTACACTGCCTGTTCCTGTTGTTATACTTGTTGAGTAGTTTGTTAATACTGCACCGTTATTGGCATATAATGCCACAGCTCCGTTATCTCCCACTGTTATTGATGAACCTGCGTTTATATCCGCTGTTCCGCCTGAAGCATACACCCCTACTGAACCATGTGACAGATTTATTACTGAATTATGATTCAATGTACCGCCGTTTGAGTACAATCCTACGGAATTTGTACCGCCTGTTATTGTTCCGTTATTGGTGATATTTACTCCTGCTGTTCCGTATATTCCTACTGATGCATCTGCTATTGCTCCTGCACTTCCAAGATTAATTGTACTGCTGTTGTCTATATTTATAATTCCAGCAGGAACTCCTGAACTATTTAGTGTTGTCCCGTATATTCCAATTGATTTATCACTTAAAAGACTTATATTATTGCTGTTTTTCAGATTATAGGTACCGCCGTTTTCTGCTTTCAGCACTATTCCTTTGTTCAATGAACCTGACGAGGTAATATTACTTGTATTTTCAATATTGGAATTAATACCCATTATTGCCGCAGAATTTGACCCGTTTATTTCTATGGCTCCGCCGAGGGTATAGTTTACCATTCCTATTGTTACAGGTTCCAGATCAGCATTTTTCAGATAAATCCCTGTAGCATTATTTCCCAGTATTAGTTTTCCCAGTGACTTTATCGCTGACTGCTGTACCGGCCCTGCCTGTGTATTAGTCACATACATTCCTACACCATTATCAAGAACCATGAATTCTTTTGAATTAAAATCTGCTGTACTGTTATCCAGATAGAAACCTATCTTTTCTCCTAATACTGTATTTCCTGCTGCATAATTAACATCTGATTCATTTGAAGCATAAACGAGTATTCCTTTTCCTGTATTAAAACTTCCGCCTGTTATATTAAGTGTACTGTTGTCCAGATAAAATCCAAGCCCGTTTTCTCCTGCTGTTATTGTTCCCCCTGTATTATTTATTACAGATTTTTTACTTCCGTATACTGCTACTGAGTTTCCTGATACTGTATCTCCTACAGTTATATTTCCGGAATTATTTATATTGCTGTTTTCGGCAAATATTCCAAAACTGTCATTCTTCAGCAGTATATCTTTATTATTTGTTATTACTGCCAACGGCACAGGACTTACTATTCCTGTCGATGACAGTTTTGAGTATATTCCAAGGGTATCATTTTCTGCTGAACGAATAATTCCGTTATTTATTATATTTCCGCCTAGCTCAGCTGAATCCAGATATATTCCTATTCCCGATCCCTGTGTTTCTATTATTCCTGTTGCTGTATTTTCTGCTTCTGCTGTTACTAAAGCTGCACTTTCTGCAAGTATTCCTATACCTGAGCTTGTACTGCTGGATTTTCCTGCTTTTATTGTCCCTTCATTTTTTACTCTGGCACCTTCAAGCACTTCTACTCCTATACTTCCCAGAGAGTTAGTCATATCTATTGTTTTTCCTCCTGATATGAACACTTCTTCCGTTCCGCTGGTATATCTCCCCTGTGCCAGTATTCCGTACGTTCCCTGAATGTTATTATTTGTATAAATATTTCCGTTTAATTCTATTCTTCCGCTGACTGCGTGATAACCATAATGTCTCACAGCCGGATCCAAAGTTATATCTTCTGTTATTATCTCCTGTTTATCAGAATAAACAAATCTTTCTACCATTGGATCAAGTCCCAGTTTATCAAGATCACTGTTTGTAATTGCCACTCCGTTTACTGTTACCTGTGAACCTGCCCCTTTCAGAAGGAAAGCTATTCCGTTATTCATGGTAAGAGTACTTGCAGTCAGCGCATTAGACGAATAATCTAAAACTGAATTCTCAAGATAATATCCTATTGATTCTGTATTTGTACTTCCAGAGAAAATAGTTGACTTACTTGGATCTCTTGTTAATGTTCCGCCGTTTTTATATATACCAAGAGAGTTTTCTCCTACCTGTACATTTCCGTTATATGTAATATTTCCTGTGTTTGATCCAAAATATGATGCCACTGTTTTATTTCCTGATGTTACATTAGTATTTACTGTTCCCGTAACTATTGTATCTTCAAGAAACATTCCTACTCCTGCCTGTGTTCCCGGAGCTTCTGTAGTATCACCTATTATAATATCAGAAATCATATTTGATACCTGTGCATTTTTCAGATAAAGACCTATACTGTCATTCCCCAGATTTATATTTCTTGTTCCTGTACCGAAATCCACGATATTATGTCCTGCTGATCCGTTTATATAAATACCGAATGAACTGTCCAGAGCTTTTATATTTATATTTCCTGTATTTTTAAAGCCGCCGTTTCCTATGTATATTCCTGTTGATTTGTTCTTGGCATTCTGCATATCCAGGCCTGCTATTTCTGCATCAACTGCTGCTGCACTTCCATTGGCATAAATACCAATCATGCTGTCTTCGCTTCCTATAAGCGACACACTTCCCACAGACAGTTTCCCTGCTGCTGCACTGCTGCTTTCCTGATAAATACCGGTTTTACCTGCTTTGATACTTCCTGCAGTTATTTCAGAAACATTTTTCCCAAAAATCCCTATTCCTGATTTTTGATATACATGAACATAATCTGCTTTAATTTTACTGTCCTGTGCCGTGGCTCCCTCTAAGAATATACCAAATCCTTCTCCAGCAGCTTCTGCGATTCCTATCATTACATTCCCTGCATCTATTTCTGCTTTATTCGTTATACTTTTTAGTGCTATTCCGCCGGAATTCTGTGTTGCAGTGCTGTTCCCTGCTGATATATTATTTACCTTTATAAGAGAATCATTCTTTATATCCTCAAGATATATTCCGACTCCTCCTGATCCAAGGGCTATATTCGTAAAATCTGAACGGTTTACACTTGTGATTGCATCAGTATATGTAAGAGATTTTCCAAAAATCCCTATATTGTCTTTACCTCCCAGCTCTATATTTACTTTATTTCCTATTTTCAGATCAGACGATTCTGTAACTATACCAAATGCTTCTGCTACTTTCATCGAAGTTATCGGATCTGTCCCTTTTATATTCAAATCATGAATATTTGCTTTTCCATTTTTAAAATATGTTCCTATAGCTTTTTCACCAATTATATTTATATTCCCGGAAATTCCTGTTTTTGATGTTACTGAATCTGTTTTGTCAGAATCTGCATAACTTCCGTATACTCCCACACCCATATTACCTGCTGTACTTCTTATCTCTATATCACCGCTTGATATTAGTGTTATCATATCGGAAGCAGTTCTTCCTACACCGACTACAGCTTTTCCGCCTGTCCCCAATGTTATTTTTCCGGTGTTTACTATAGATCCTGCACTTCCATTTGCTATTGCTTTCTTCTCTACAAATATTCCTATTCCATTCTTTGAATAATTATCACTAATGCCGTTACTTTCTTTATCAGTAATATATCCGCTGTTATACACACTGCTTCCATTACCGTATATTGCTATATACTGCTCCTGAGCTGCGGTTACCCCTTTTTCTGTTTTCACACCATCTCCGCTCCCGGCAATTGTTCCAGCCTGAGGAAGCAGCCCCAGAAATATATCTCCTTTATTTTCCAGTGAAGCATATTGTCCCGCAATTCCTATAGAATAATTCCCTGTAGCATTTCCTGAAGCATAGACAAATATTTTACCGTCTATATTATTCACTGCCTTTGCATAATCTATATGTGATGCATCAGGCAGAGCTGAAGAATTAGGATTAAACAATCCGTTTCCGCTGAAACCGCTCGTAGTAAAAGCATTCTTAGTTTCGGCATAAAGACCCGCAGCATTCTGTCCGCCTACGAATATTACCCCGTCTTTTGTACTGTAAGTTTTGCTGTTTAATGTAAATGTCACTGTTTTTGCTTCATCCAGAGTCTCTTTTACCGTTACAAGACCGCCCATATTTGCACCGTAAGCATTCACATTACTTCTGTCTATATCCAAGTTATGTGATTCTCCAGCAGTGTCGTTCTGATCTATATCAATACCGTTTACTATTCCGTCGCCGTTCTCTACTATTATTTTTGATTCTGCATTATACACAAGATGTCTGCTGTTAACATTATCATCAATTCCATTTCCGTCATAACCCATTCCTTTTATTCCAAGAACATCTTTAGCAGAAGTGGAAATATTGATAATACCGTCATTCACAGCTCTTGCCCTTGAATTCGCGGCATCCCAGAGTGTATGACTTGTAGTTGTGCTGGATGAAGTTACTGTGTATCCTCTATGACCTATATTTTCTCTGATCATACCTATTGTCTGTCCTGATGCTATATCCAAAACTCCGTTATTTATCATCTGTCCGCTTCCCTTATGCTGCATAAGCATATTATTTCCGCTTACAGACTTTATTGTCCCTTCATTGTACATAAAAGTCGTATTATCGAATATCATTCCTCTGTAGTTTGCAAACGGAGTTCCAAGATTAGGTTCCAGAGCTTTTTCCTGCGCAAAAGCGCTTAATGCCACATTCCCGTACTGACTGTCAAAATTGCCTGTTCCCTGAGTTTTCTCTACTACGATATTCCCCTGATTTAATATTACATTGATATCAACCTCACCGTTTGCTTTAGGAATAAATTTTCCCGGATTTGCAGCATCCCCGAATCTGTCGTTTATATGTCCTGCACTTCCGTATCCCCGTACTGTATGATCCATATTTACATTTAATATCCCATAATTTCCGAATCCTTTTATATTTATTGTGCCGCCTTCACCGTTAATAAGATATTTATTTGAATTGACACCAGAAATTATCTGATTAGGCTCTGTATGATTCGTAGGAATATACATCATGGCTCCTCCGCCCGAAGGTGTATCTGTACCTGCATTTAATGTTTTATGTGTCTGAGCAGCAAATATATTCATTGTTCCGCCGTTATATGTAGTAGCTCTCGCATCACCATCCACAGTATCCCCGACTACATAGTTTGTTTGTGAATTCGGAAGTATTGTCACTGTTCCCAGTATTGATATCATTGTTGCTCCCGGACTGTTTTCAAATGTAAAATATCCATTCCCGTCTTTTTCATTACGAGCTGTAAGAGTTACATCGGAAGCTATTATTTTTGACTGACCTGCACCTGTTGAAATAGAAGCAAATCTCCATACAGAGTTAGTAGATTCTAGAACTGTTTTGCTGAAATCTGCTGAAGTTACAATACCATTATTTTTTGGTGCTACATTTTCATTTGAATATCCTATAAGCGGTCCCGGAGGTGCTCCTGCATTATGACCCGCGGCAAATGAAAAGTTTACACTCGGCGGTGTAATATTAACCTGCGGGTTTAGTGTCAGAGTCAAAGCCGGTGCTGTCATTGACGGACCAGTTATATTCGGCAGTGAAATTGACTGTGCCTTCTCTATTTTTGTTACCGGCGGCTGTATATTAATAGGAGCTATATCTTTTATTGTCAGGTTTACATTAGGATTAATGGTGAAATCAGCAACAGTTTTTATTGGGATTGTAGCCCCTATCTGAATATATTTTTTCGTTCTCAGATCTTTTATCTTCTGCTCTGACGAATTTTGATCAGAATTCGATATAAGATTTCCTTCGCTGTCATAACTCAGATTGTACTCATCTCTGTCTCCCCTGTCCTTTTCCGTGTAAAATCCTGAAGCGAATATCTGCCACTCAAGATATTCAGGCTTTACCACATAATCTCCCTGCATGTACAAATCTTTTAGCTCTTTATTTCTCTTTTTTAATATCTGCTCTATAATTTGATAATTTTTCTGGTTAGATTTTCCCTGCTCTAAATTTTTTACCATTTTATTATACATATTATCGTATTTTACTGATTCAGAAACAGCAGCTCCTTGTGCATAAGCCGGTAAAATCGCATTTAGGGCTAACAATGGTACTAATAATTTTTTATTTTTTTTCATCATTCCTCCTGTTTACTTCGTTTTGTATCTTTTTTCTTTGATTATTCTAAGTCTAAATGCTGTAAAAAACCTGTACATTTGAACCTAAAAAGATCATATTCCCTTTTTTCTCCTCCTTATAGATTTCATTCATAAATTCCTTATCTTACTTAACAAAAATCATTTTCTGGAATTTCTTATCAATATTTTACTAAATTTACTTATTAAAGTCAATTTAACTATATTGAAATTCATGTTTAAATTTGTCTGACTATTCCTGGAAATAAATTCTAATAAACTAACTGTTCGAATAATAGAATATATATTTGAAAAATAAGAACATTTTTTTATTTTACAATATATTTTATTTTTTATTTTTCAAATTTATAAATACTTTTTTTATATGTAGTCTCATGAATTTTAAATTTTATAATTTCATTCTTTCAAAAATATAATTTCAAAATAAAAGATTTTTTCAGAATTATCCTTTTGAATAATTGAAAATTTTCTATAACAATAAATTCATATAAATCCCTGATCAATTTAACAGAAAAAAATATTTTGATTAGATATTGACAATTACACTTTTTCGTTGTATATTTTAATATATAATTTTATGCAAACGTTTGCATAAAACAGATTAAAAGCCAGAAACGGAGGTATAAAATTGATTTTAGAGAATAAACAGATTTTTTTAGATGAAAATTTAAGCACTAAAGATACCGTTATGTCATTTATAGCAGAAAAGTCAAAACTGCTTGGTATAACAGATGATGAAAACGGATTATATCAAAAATTATGGGAAAGAGAAAAAGAATATCCTACAGCTGTGCTGGATCTTATAGCAATACCGCATGTAAAGAGTGATTTGATAAAAACTTCAAAGCTCTTGTTTATAAGACTTACAGATGCTGTAGACTGGGACTCTCCTGATGGTTTTAAAGTAAAATCTGTTTTTGTAATACTGGTACCTGAAAAAGATGCCGGGCAAAAACATCTGGAAATATTGTCTAAAGTAGCTGTCAGTCTTCTTGAGGAAGATTTCCAGAGTATGATTATGAATATGAAAACCGGTGATGAATTAATAAAATATATAAAAGAAAATTTGGATGGTGATTTGTTATGAAAATAGTCGGAGTAACTTCGTGTATTGCAGGACTTGCCCATACCCCGATGGCTGCAAAAGCTCTGGAAAAAGCGGGGACAAAACTGGGACACAATGTACGGATAGAACAGCAGGGAGCAATGGGAAAAATAGACGAGATCACAAAAAGTGAGATAGAGTCGGCAGATCTTGTACTTATTGCAGCGGATAAAGTAATAGAAGATGAGGACAGATTCGCGGGAAAGCAGATTGTTCGTGTAAAAATCAGCCAGTGTGTATCAAATGCTGAAGGTGTACTGAAAAAAATCGTTGAAACTATGGAAAAAAGAAAATAAATCAGAAGAGGAGATATCATTATGAAAAAGAAACTTTATGAGGCAAGAGACCACCTCATGGGTGGAATTTCCTATGCACTTCCTGTGATAATAGGCGGTTCACTTGTTGTAGCAGTGGCAAAGATAATAGGCTTTGCAGGAGGGGTCAGCAATCTGGACGATTATGCTAAGACAGGCGGTTTTTTCCATTATGTATGGATGTTCCAAAATGTAGGGTGGAGTGCAATCGGACTTCTTAACTTAGTTCTTTCAGGATATATTGCTTATTCAATAGCCGGAAAGCCGGCGCTTGCCGCAGGTTTTGTAGGCGGGGTACTGGCTACCAGCACAAATGCCGGATTTCTCGGTGCAGTAGTAACAGGTTTTTTCGCAGGATGGATTACTAATAAAATAAAAAACACCATTAAAATTAAAGGTGCTGCTGCCAGTTCAGTGCCGCTCATTATTCTTCCCCTGCTCACGATTGGATTAACCGGTATTTTAATGGCTCTGATATTAGGCGGCCCTTTGGGGTGGATTAATACTACCCTTCTAAACTGGGTTACAAGAATGTCGGAAAATAATACAAATGTGATTATTCTTGCTGTTGTACTTGGTGCAATGATAGGTTTTGACCTTGGCGGCCCTGTGAACAAAGCAGCATGGATGGCAGGAAATGCATTGTTTATGAGCGGAGTCTATCTGCCTTCTATTTTAGTCAATGTAGCAATATGGATTCCGCCTTTAGGCTACGGACTTGCAACAGTTATTAAAAAGAGAAATTTCTCCGAAACATTCAAAGAAGCAGGAAACGGCGCCCTTATCATGGGAGTCATCGGCATTACCGAAGGTGCTATTCCGTTTACACTGCAAAGTCCGGGTAAGCTTATTCCCCTGAATGTAATAGCATGTGCAGCAGGAACTGCAATTACAGCAATACTGGGAATATATGTAAAAATGCCTCCAATAGGAGGAATGTACGGATTTTTCAGTGTGGGTAACGGATGGGCATATCTTGCAGGCGGAATAATAGGAGCTTTAATAATAGGCTTTGGTGCTAATTTTCTCGTAGACTTTACTGAAAAAGAAAAAACAGCTGCTGTTGAAACTGATTCTGAGGAAATAGAACTCAGCTTTGATTAATAAATAATTTTACAAGGAGATTAAATTAATATGCAGAAAACAAAAGTACATATAATCCCGCATTCACACTGGGATAAAGAATGGTATTTCACATCTTCCAGATCAAAAGTGTATCTGGTAAAACACATTAAGGAAGTTTTGGATGTTTTGGAAAATAAAAAAGATTTCGGCTTTTTTCTTATGGATGCACAAAGTTCCCTTGTGGAGGACTATTTAAAATACTGCCCTGAGGATGAAAAAAGACTGAAAAAGCTGATTTCTGAAAAAAGATTTTTAACAGGCCCTTGGAATACACAGACAGACCAGCTGGTAATATCTCAGGAATCCGTAGTTAGAAACTTATATTACGGAATTGACAGTGCCGAGAAAATGGGGTATTCAATGCCTGTAGGATATGCTCCGGATATCTTTGGGCAGGGCGGGAATATGCCGCAGATATACAAACATTTTGATATTCATAAATTCCTTTTTTGGAGGGGAGTGGCTGATAACCGTTTAAAGCAGACTGAATTTATATGGGAAGGTGACGACGGTACGCAAATGCTTGCAGTACAGATTCCTTTCGGCTATTATTACGGTGCGAATATTCCTGAAAATGACGGGGAAATTATACACTATCTTGAAGAAAAAATTGGCGCACTTGAAAATAAAGCCTCTACAAGACATGTTTACTTTCCGAACGGCCTTGATCAGGCACCTGTAAGGAAAAATCTTCCTGAATTAACTGCAAAATTTAATAAACTGGATTCTAAAAGGGAATACATCATAGATTCTCCGGAAAATTTTTTAGCCGAGATAGAGAAAGATTCCAAAAATCTCCCGGTAATACACGGAGAATTAACAGAAGGAAAAAACAGCCGAATTCATAAGTCTATTTTTTCTTCACGTGCTGATTTGAAACAGGCAAATAATAAAATAGAAAATTTTTTAGTAAATATACTTGAGCCTGTACTTTCTATAAGTTATTCACTGGGGAACCGTTATCCGCACGAAGAGCTTTCCGAAATCTGGAAACTGATGTTTGCCAATGCTGCTCATGACAGTATCGGTGCTTGTAACAGTGATTCCACAAACAGAGATATCGCAAGCCGTTACAAACTTGCACAGGATATGTCGGAAAATCTTCTGGATCTGAATATGAGGCTGATAAGCCAGAAAACAAATCATAACAGTGATTTCAGCTTTAATATTTTCAATCCTCTGCCATATGAAAGAAAAGGCGTCGCTGAATTCACTGCCTATATTCCCGAAGATGATTTTTCAATCTGTGATCTTAACGGTAAAGAATTAAAATACGTGATAAAGGAAAAAACAGAACTTACTGATTATGTTCTAAATCAGCACATATATCTAAACCCAAGTAAAAAGGCATTCATTCCCGAGAAAGTGTATAAAGCCAGAATACTTGCAGAGCTGGACTCTGTTCCTGCAATGGGATATACTCAGTTTTTCATGGATTTGACAAAGAAGGAAAAACAAAAAGCAGAAAAAGAATATCACTCAAATGAAATAGAAAATAAATTTTATCATATTACTTTTGAAGCAAATAATACACTTACCATCAAAGACAAAAAAGCCGGCAGAATATATCACAATCAGATGGTATTTGAAGAAAACGGCGACGACGGCGATTCATATAATTATTCACCGCCCAGAAAAGATATGATAATAAGATCTGATGATTTGGAGTATACAAAATCAGAGAATGTAAAAGTATATAAATCAGATGTTGAAAATGTGCTGAAGTTTCAGCTGAATATGATGGTTCCGAAAGACCTTGAGAACAGAAGCAGAGGAATAAACAGCGAAAATTTCAGACTGGATATAGAAATTTCACTTAGAAAAGATGAAGATTTGGTAAGATTTCATGTGAAAGCAGACAATCAAGTGCTTAGTCACAGACTGTGTGTATGTTTTGATACAGGAATAGCAAGTAAATTTTCCACTGCTGATCAGCTGTTCGGCATTGTTCAAAGACCGGTATATCTTCCGGAAATGGAAGTGTGGGAAAAAGAAAAATGGCAGGAGACCCCTGTATCTATAGAACCTATGCAGAGTTTCACCAGTCTTCATGATGAAACCCACGGCACTGCTCTTATTACCGAAGGAGTACGTGAGTATGAGATAACAGGAGAAAAATACGATACAATACGTTTAACTTTATTCAGAACTTTTGGTTATATGGGAAAAACCGACCTCTTATACAGACCGGGACGGGCTTCGGGAGAATCGATAATAGAAACTCCTGATGCACAGCTTTTGGGAGAGCTTGAATTTTCCTTTTCGGCAGCTTTTTTTGAAGGCAGCTTTGATAATGCATCTATTGCTAGAAAAGCTAAGGAATATCTTACTCCTATGCCTGTTTACCAGTTTTCGGAATTTTTGAACGGAAGACTGATTTATGTGTATTGTGATGAAGAAAGAACACTTCCTCAGACATACAGCCTGTTTTCTTATGAAGATACCGAAGCTGTAATGAGTGCATTTAAAAAAGCGGAAAATGACAGCGGATATATTATAAGATACTTCAACCCGTTCGTATCAAAAAGTATCAAGATAAGAAATGACATTTCAGATAAAGCTGTTATGCTTAATGAGAAACAGAAAACGGAAGCTAAAAGTGTGCTAAACTGCTGTGAATTCCAGACTTATCTGTTAAAGCTGTAAATTCAGGAATATAGGAAAATTTCATATCCGAATATTCTTTTTACTATCATATCATATCATTAAAATAAAAAAGGCTGTATTTTATTCAGAATTTACAGCCTTTTTATGTTGTTTCCCTATTAACAAGAGATACTGGAATAACAATGTGTTTTTTATTTTTTACTTCGTTCGGCAGTTCTGTTCCATTCATAAGATCAAACAAAAGATTGGAAACCTTATGGATAATGGCTTCTCTGTCTTGATTTACAGTAGTTATCTTGGGATAAGAATACTTGGAAATGGAAATATTATCAAAGCCTATGATTTTTACTTTTTCAGGTACAGAAATCCCGTGTTCTTTTAGTGAAATCAAGGCGCCGTATGCACGCCAGTCACTGGTAGCAAAAATTCCGTCAAATTCAATACCTTGTGAAACAGCTTCATCCACTACTTTTTTTGTTTCATCAAAACTGGAAAGATGACCGTCGAATTTCATCACCAGATTCTCATCAAAAGGTATATTATATTTTTTCAGTGCTTCCTTATACCCTTCAAATCTCTTCTGGCTGGCAGAAAAACTTCTCTTTTTTGTTAGAATCATTATTTTTCTGCATCCCTTTTTTATCAGTTCTTCTGTTGCGAGAAAACCGCCTTCATGATGATTAGATTCCACATAAAAAGTATCAGAAGCATGGGGATCAAATATTCTGTCTATACATACCATAGGTATCTTTCTGTAATTAGAATAAAAATCTTTCGGTGTTTTTTCAAGTGCAGAAATGCAAATAATCCCGTCAACCAGCTTGGAGTCCAGAATCTTGAAATACTCCATCTCTTTTTTGGAATTCTGGCTGGTATTGCAGATGAAAACAGAATAACCTACTTTAAAAAAGAAATCTTCAATTCCCAGAACAATTTCCGAGAAAAATTCATTTTGAATATTGGTTATGATAATTCCTATTGATTTTGACTTGTTCATTTTCAGACTTTTAGCGACCATATTAGGTGTATAATTATACTTTTTCATTAGTGAAAAGACTTTCTTTTTTGTCTTTTCGGATATCTGCCCGCTGTTATTAATGATTCTCGATACAGTACTGGCAGAAACGCCTGCTAATTTCGCTATGTCTTTCATAGATATTTTTTCTTTAGGATCCATGTGAAGCCCCTCTATATTTTTGATGTTTTTTTGGTTTCAACTTGATTTTATTTTACCATATATGCCATAAATGTCAATGGTTTTTAGGTATTTTCCGTTTCATTTTGTTTACGTTCTTTTTTGGTTTAAATCTTAGTATTTTATATAATTTTATAAAATAAAAATTACATGATATAATAAAATACTTAGAAATAGTAATACTAAATAAACAGGAGGATAAAATATGAATCAAAAATTTTTTGCTTTAATTATACTCATATTTTTAATAACATGCTGTACTAAAGAAACTAATACTAATAAATCTATGCAGAATCTTTATAAAGATTTTTCATATAAAGTAGATCCGGAAACATTTGATCTCACAATTACTGTTGACGGAAAAGAAAAAAGTGTTTCAGGCGGTCAGGATAAAATGAAAGTCGCTGATTTGAAGAAAAGCAATGACGGGGTTTCGTGGGAATATCCGGAGAAATCTGTTAATGTTACAATAAAAAAAGAAAATAATTATCTGGATATCACTATAAAATCAACAGAGAAAAAAGGTATAAAGAATGAATTTGTCTGGCCTTTAGTTTCAGATAAATATTACAGTCTTCCATTTGGTGAAGGGAAATATATCCCTGCTGATGACAAATATTTTTCCGAATATCTTGATGCTATGGAAATTGATCCTTTGGAATATTTTTCTATGAGCTTTTTTTCAGCATCAGACAATGATACTGCTTTTGTGTATATTATAAAAAATATATTTAATAATAAAATAAAATTTGATACAAAAAATAGCATTGGATTTCAGTTTAGTCATGATTTTACTTCCATAACAGATGATCCGGAATACGGATTCAGGATTTATGTTACCGAAAATAATCCTGTTAATATTGCAAAAATATATAAAAACTACATTGCGGAACAAAAAAAGTTTAAGACACTTGCTGAAAAAGCAGAAGAAAATAAGAATATCACAAAGCTTTTCGGGGCAGTCCATATTTATTTATTTGATAAAACAGTAATTTCTGATGAAGATATAAACTGGGCTAAATTCAGGGAGTATTTATCTTCTGATTCTATGAATCATATAGAGTCTTTGATTATTAATCATTCTGAAAATAGCCAGGAAGTAATAAATGTTTTTGAGCAAATAAAAAATCAGGACTATGTTGACCAATATCAAAAAAATATTATTTCACAAGCTTTAAGCCAAAGTTTACTGCTGCAGGAATTTTATGACGAAAAAGCTTTTCCTTTGAAAGGACAAAAAGCGGAAGAACTTTTAAATAAAGGAATTGGCAATCTGAATGAAATGGAAATAATCGAACTGAACAAGCAAATCCTGAGCCTTAATTTTCCCGGTGTCTTCAAACCTTATGAAACATGGTCTGCTGACAGAAATATAAATCTGATAAAAGGCATACATTCTTCTGGAATTACCAGAGCATGGCTTGGGCTGGACGACTGGACACAGGCATATATAAGTCCTCAGATGCTGGAATATGCTGAAAGTATCGGATTCTTAACTGCACCTTATGATTCTTACCATTCCATTCATGAACCATTGAAAGAAAAATGGAATACAGCAACATTTTCAGACAATACTCTTTATGAAAATGCCACAATTACAGATGAAAACGGAAAGAAAATTTCCGGATTTCAAAATGTGGGGAGAAAATTAAATCCCGTTTTATCTTTATCAGCTGTTAAAGAACGGGTGGGAAATATTTTGGATACAGGTGCAAAATTTAATTCATGGTTTATTGACTGTGATGCAACAGGTGAAATTTATGATGATTATTCAAAAAATCACGTCACTGCAAAACAGCAGGATTTAGAGGCCCGAATGAAAAGAATTTCTTATCTGGCTGTTGATAAACATATGGTTACCGGTTCTGAAGGCGGAAATGATTTTGCCGCACCTTATATAGCCTTTGCACATGGTATTGAGCTGCAGTCTTTTTCCTGGATGGATGACGATATGTCTAAAAATAAGGAAAGCATGTACTATATAGGGAAATACTATTCAGCAGACGGCGGTGTTCCTGAAAAAATGTCGCTTGAAATTCCTGTAAAAGAAAAGTATAAGAAAATTTTTCTGGATAATTCCTATAATATCCCTCTTTATAAACTTGTGTACAATGATTCTGTTATTACCACATATCACTGGGATTGGTCTACGTTTAAGATCAAAGATGAGGTACAAAACAGAATGCTTTATGAAATATTGTATAATGTTCCCTCTTTATACCATCTTGATAAGTTTCAATGGACGAAGTATAAGGATAGAATTATCAAGCATTATGAAGTCTGGTCTCCTTTCAGCCGTGAAGCTGTGATGAGGGAAATGACAGATTTCAGAGTTTTGTCAGATGACAGACTGGTTCAGCTTACTCAGTACGGAGATGATATAAAGGTAGTCGCCAATTTTTCAGATGGAGAATTCAAATATGAAGGTGATATTATAAATCCACATTCTTTAATTATTTATAATAAAGATAAGAAAATCGTTTATATTCCTGAATAAATAATGGTTTGTACGAGGGAAAACTGCGGAGTATAACGGGAATTACAGAATATATAGTTTTTGCTATTAGCACCGGGAATACTGTATCTTTGAATCAAACTTTATTTTAATAACACAAGGAGGAATAAATGAAAAAAGTATTACTTTTTATTTTTATAAGTTTAAAATTATTTGCCGGGTATTCTGTGGATAACGGAACTGTTTCTATTTATGGAAGACCTGTTATTGGTGCTGATATTGACAGTTTTGAGATATTATCTGATTCTTATGCTAAAGATAAGTCAAATGTTTATAATGCTGACAGAGTGATAAAAGACGCTGATCCGGCAAGCTTCGTAATATTAGGCGATCCGGCTTATACTAAAGACAAGTTGAGGGTTTATCGCTTGGGAACAGTTATTGAAGAAGCTGACCCGGATAGTTTTAAAGTATTTGGAGATTCTGATTTTGCAAGGGATAAAAACAACATATATTATGCCGGCTTTATATCAGAAGCAGATGCAGAAAGTTTTGAAATACTGGAAAGTCCGTATGGAAAAGATAAAAATAACTTTTACTTTGGAAATATTTTGTTAGGCAAAATTGATAATAAAAGTTTTAAGGTACTGAACTCTACTTTTTCCAGAGATAAGAATCATATTTATTATGGTGATTATCTTAATTACGGAAATATTATTGTATTCAGAATTGCTGATGTCAGAAGTTTCAGAGTATTAAACGAGTATTATTCAAAAGATAAAAACAATGTTTATTTTTATGATTCGAGAATGAGAGGGGCTGATCCGGCGAGTTTTACAATATTGGACAATAGTTACACTAAAGATAAAAATAACGTGTATTATTTCGGTGATAAAATAAATGGTGTTGATCCAGCTACTTTTGAAGTTTTGGAAGAGAATCTCGCTTTGGATAAGAGAAATGTTTATTTTAAACAGGTGAAACTCACAGATATTGACAGAAAAAGCTTTGTTTTTCTCGGTACTAAATGTATTGACAAACATTCATGCTTGGAAAAAGTCTCGTTTTTTAAAGATAAGAATGGTGAATATAATACTTATGAAATAGAAGAGAATTGGTACTAGTATAGGTTTTACAAAAATAGGGAGTGTGCAAGAAAGTCTGTAAATTAAATCTGATATAATAAAAGATTTGTTTTTCATATATTGATTTATCTATT
>NZ_JAMZGM010000019.1 GCF_024158605.1 Sebaldella sp. S0638
TTTCATAATAAAGTCCTCCTGTTTTTAGTTTATCATAAAAAGATTTTTTTATTTACAGACTTTTTATCACAGGCTCGGGAGAATACGGGAAATGCTGGATATAGTTTTGTATATTTTTTTAAAATAATATTTTTTCTCTAAAATTTATAGAATTTTAATTTAAAATATTTTAATTGCATAATTCATCTGAAAAATATTTGAATAAAATTCTTTTCTCTAAAAAGTAGATTATTACAAAATATTTTTTCAGCGTTTCCTATATTCTCTTCCTGAGTAAGAAAAATCGTATCACAGACAAAGTCTGACTTGATACGGTTTTTTATTTGTAAGGAATAATGCTGTTATTTTAAAGAAAAAAGAGAGGTTTTCAAAAATCTGAAAACCTCTCTGTATATTTAGGATTTATATTTAGCAAGATATTCTTCACGGTCGGAATTATACTTGTAAACATTTCTTTTTTCATCTTTTGAAAATAGCAAGAGCAGTAAATCAATAATAGCCATATGACACATTCTTGTGGAACTGAAAGCCTCAAAAAATATTTTTTCACTTGTAACACTTGTTAATACGAAATCAGCTAACTTGGCGAGTGGTGACTTCAGATAACTTGTTATTGCTATAATGGTAGCTCCTTTTTCTTTGGCAATTTCAGCAACATCTACTATCATATTTGTACTTCCTGAATTGGAAATTATCAGGCAGACATCATTTTCCTTAAGACAGAATGCCGAATTGATCTGCATTTCCGGTGTGACATTGGCAATTGTTTTGATTCCGCATTGATTAAACTGATATGCGGCAAATATAGCAATAGGATTAGTATTTCCAGCTCCGAATAAATACATAGTCTCACAATTGCTGATAGCAGCAATAGATTTTTTCACTGTTTCAGGATCAAGCAGATTTGAGCAGCGTTTAATTTCTTCCATTTTATACATAAAAATATTATGAATAGAATCTTCCATATTATTAAGATCAATATCCGTAGAAAAATCTTTCTCAGGGTCAATTGTATCTTTGGCAAGAGAAATTTTAAAATGGTAAAAACCTTTGAAACCAGCCTTTTTACAAAATCTCATAATAGTTGCTTCACTCACGTTACTGCTGTCAGCCAGATCACTGACACTCATATCTATTACCTTTTTATGATTTTTTAGTATATATTCTGCAACTTTTTTTTCTTGTTCAAATAAATCGGGATAGATATTTTCTACTGCGGACAAAGTATTTATTTGTGACATGGAAAACCTCCTTAAAATTCTGCCTTTTTATGTATTATACTACATTTATGACTAAATATGTAGAGACTTTTATAATACTTCTTTTATCTCATCACGAATATTTGCTGATTTTCCGCCGAAAATTACCTGAACACCGCCTCCGCCTAGTTTTACAAGTCCGGCGGCTCCCAGTTCTTTTAGTCTTTTATCATTTACTTTGGTGTCATCTTTTACTGCAACACGCAGTCTACTCGCACAGGCATCAACTGTTTCTATATTATCTTTTCCTCCCAAAGCGTCAATCACATGATATGCTCTGTCAGTACCTGTCCCGTCTTTTGAAAGTTCTATAGTTTCGTCTTCTCTTCCCGGCGATTTCAGATTAAACTTACGAATCAAAAAACGAAATAAGAAATAATAAATAGCAGCATACACTGCACCGGCAACAATAACAAGCCACCATGCTGTTCTGCCCGGAAAGACACCATTTAGCAGAAAGTCAATTAGTCCGGCAGCAAAAGGATGACCTATATGAACTCCGAGAATATTCATTACGACAAAACTTGAGGCATATAGAAAGCAATGGACAACATATAATAACGGAGCACTGAATAAAAAAGCATATTCAAGAGGTTCTGTAATACCTGTAACAAAAGTAGTCAAAGCTCCTGATAACAGTAACCCCTTTATAAGTCTCTTATTTTTCGGTTTTGCTTCATGATACATAGCTAATGCCGCAGCAGGCAGTGCAAACATCATAATAGGAAAACGTCCTGTCATAAATAGCCCTGCAGTTAGCGGAACCCCGTCTTTTAACTGGGCAAAAAATACAGGAATATCCCCGGTAACAATTTGACCTGATTTAGTAACATATTCTCCGAAGTTATAGTAAAAAGGAACATTCCAGATATGATGAAGTCCTGTCGGGATTAAACAACGTTCACCAAAAGCATACACAAAAGAAGCAATATTAGCATTCGCCCCGTCAGCTGTTACAATACTTGATAATGTACTGAGTCCGTTTTGCACAGGCATCCAGACAATAGGAAGTATATAACCGAGAAGCAGTGATATAGCTGCAACTAAAATAGGAACAAGTCTTTTTCCATTAAAGAATGCCAAAAAAGAAGGCAGTTCTGTTCTATGAAATTTTTTAAATACAACAACTGTTATCAAAGCTATTATCATTCCGCCTAAAACACCAGTCTGTAATGTATCAATTCCCAATATAGCAGCGTATCTTCCGCTGCCATCGGAAACCATTTCAGGAGTTACTGCTAAATGAACCCCCATAGCAACATTCAGCATCAAATATCCTGTAATAACAGACAAAGCAGAAGAGCCTTCGTCTGTGAGACCAATAGCAATCCCCACTCCGAATAATAACGGGAGGTTACCAAAGACAATACCTCCGCATTGTGCTAAAATAGGAATATTAAAACTGATACCAATAGCTAGACAAATACCTGCTGCTGGCAGAATAGCCAACGGCAGCATAAGAGCCATGGAAAGTTTTTGTAATTGCTTAAAATTTATTTTTCTTCTTATTTTTGTTAACATTTATTACCTCCAAGAGTTATATTTTTCTCACTGATTCAACAATAGCGTCTACTGTTAATCCGTATTCTTGATGTAATAGCTCAGGAGTACCGGATTTTCCGAAACAATCTTTAACCCCGATCATGTCTATTTTAACAGGGTAAACTTTTGACAGCAGTTCACTCACTGCACTTCCTAATCCCCCAATAATGTTGTGTTCTTCAACAGTAACTATTTTGCCTGTTTCTTTGGCTGCTTTGATAATTAATTTTTCATCCAGCGGTTTGATTGTGGAAATATTAATGATTTTAACATTTATACCATCTTTTTCCAATATTTTTGAAGCTTCAAGGGCTTTGGCTACCATTAATCCAGTTGCAATAACTGTTATATCAGTACCTTCTTTTATTACTTCACCTTTCCCTATTTCGAACTTATAGTTTTCATCATGTATAGTAGGTGTTGGAACTCTGCTTAAACGTAAGTATACTGGTCCCTTATATTCGGCAGATGCAAGAACTGCAAGTCTGGCTTCTACATCATCAGACGGATGAATTACAGTCATATTAGGCAGACTTCTCATTAATGCTATATCCTCCACAGCCTGATGAGTTCCGCCGTCTTCACCCACGCTTATTCCTGAATGAGTTCCGACTATTTTGACATTTAGTCCGGGATAACATACAGAATTTCTTATTTGGTCAAAAGCTCTCCCTGTAGCAAATACTGCAAAAGTACTTGCAAAGGGGATTTTGCCACATGTGGATAATCCGGCAGCAGTACCGATCATATCTGCTTCGGCTATTCCCATATTAAAAAATCTTTCGGGACACTTTTTTTGAAAATTCAGAGACTTTGTTGCATGTGCCAGATCGGCATCCAGAACAACTATATCTTCGTTTTCAATTAGTTCGACAAGTGTATTCCCATAGGCTTCTCTTGTAGCTAAATTCATTATTTTTCACCTCTCAGTTCGTTTAATGCAAGTTCGCATTGTTCTGCATTAGGAGCGGTACCATGCCATGAACCGTTATTCTCCATAAATGAAACCCCTTTACCTTTAATTGTTTTGGCTATGATTATTGTCGGTTTTTCTTTGGAAGTTCTGGCTTTATCTATAGCAGAAGAAATTTCATCGGTATTATGACCGTCAATTGTGATAGTATTCCAGCCAAATGCTTCAAATTTTTTATCAATAGGTGAGACTCCCATAACTTCATCATTGGTACCGTCAATCTGTAAACCGTTATAATCAAGAATAGCTATTACATTATTGAGTTTATAATGTGAAGATGACATAGCAGCTTCCCATATTTGTCCTTCCTGTATTTCTCCGTCACCTAATATTACAAAAACATTATATGACTTGTTATTAAGTTTTCCAGCTATTGCCATTCCATTTCCTATACTCAATCCCTGTCCCAGTGAACCTGTGGATACATCAACTCCGGGAGTAGATTTCATATCAGGATGGCCTTGAAGCATATGTTTATTTTTTCGTAGTTTTGATAATTCTTCATGCGGGAAGTAGCCTTTTTCAGCTAAAACGGCATATAATGCCGGAGCGGCATGTCCTTTTGACAAAACAAGTCTGTCACGTTCTGACCAATTGGGATTTTTTGGATTAATGTTCATTTTTTCAAAATAAAGAACTGCCAAAATATCAATTAGTGATAATGAACCGCCGGGATGTCCCGATTTAGCTTCAGTAATAGATTTTATTATATTGATTCTCATATTTTTTCTTAATTCTTCTAACTTCATATTATTCCTTTCTATTCTAAATTAGAATGCTTTTTAAACATTTCTTCGTTATTTTTACCGGAAGTATCTATTAATGCCAATATAATTGAGTCAAAAATCAAAAGCAGACTTTGTTCATATAATGAAGCCATTGGCTGCACTGATGTGAATGTACTTTCTGATTTTATTTTTCCTGGTGCAGGAATAATAACACTTACATCAGCTGTTTTAGTGATTGAGGAATGTGGAGCACCAGTAAATGCAAGTACCTTACCGCCAAAATTTTTAGCTTTTTCAGCCATTTGCAAAAATTGTTTTGTTTCACCCGAACCGCTTGTTATTATTAATAAATCCCCGTTTTCAAAATTTGGTGTTATTGTTTCACCAATAACAAATGAGTCTTTTTCCATATGCATTAGCCGCATAGCAAGTGATTTCGCCATAAATCCCGCTCTTCCGAGACCTAATACAAAAACTTTGTCCGCGTTATTAATAAGATTTATTGCATCCGCACAGCTGCTGCTATCCACGGCATTCAGAGAGTAGTTAAGTTCTTCTATAATTGTATTCTCATATTTTCTGAAATTCATTAAAATAATCTCCTTTCAATTTTAAAAAATAAAATTTCATATACCGGTATATGGCGAAATAAAATTTCTTTATGATACATTATACCGTATAAAAATTTTTTGTCAATAGTTATACGAAATTTTATTTTTTTGTTTTTGCATTATTTTATTGTATTTGTTTTGTTTTTATGTCATTTATACGAAATTTTATTTCGTGACAAAAAAAGCTTATATAATTATCAAACAGACTTGTATCTAAAGATTCAGTATGTTATTATTTTTTATATAAATTTGGGAATATACAGGAAAGGATGATATATGATTGTGGAAATTGATGGGTATGAAACAGAAGCTTTTGTTTCCGGAAAAAAATGTTCGGCAGGGCAACTTCTCTGGCAGATGAAAAAAGTTATTGAACATACAGAGGATCACAGGCATTTTACTTCGCTGTTCTGTCTTATGTTCGGATATGACCGGATTATATATTCTGATGAGATATCGGCTGATTTTGTAATAGATATAGATACTTACAGAGTATATAAACCCGTATATTAAAAACCACAAAAAAACTGTATTGAAATCTTCACTTTTCAATACAGCCTGTTATGCTTATATTATATAAATAAATTTCTTTTTTTAGCTTCCCGTCGATATAAATAATATGATGATTTTTGCAGCGTTAATGCTTTTTTGTAGAAAATACCCCCTGTTATAAATGCAACGGGTATATTTGGTTTTGCACAGAACTGGCACAGAGCGGCAAGCTTTTCATCACTTATTTTTCCTGAAGCAATTCTTTTTTCTATTTTTTTATTACTGATTTTTATCAAAAAATCCCAGCATTTACTGAATAAAAAAATAATAAGAACAATTAATATAATAAATATTACAATTGAAAATATTACATGAAACACTTATTTTCTCCTCTATTCTCTCCTATGTGTAATCCGTGGGGATGTTTTAAAATAATTATGATAAATTAAAATTTTCCCCTGTCTAATCCTCGTCTAAAAGGTCTCTTTTATTAAATATGAAGATTTCTGTTTGTCATTTCTTCTTCATATATTGCAAAAGCTGCTTTAGGTACTCTCAAATAAAATTTATAAAATATACCGCTCATAAGAATGGCAAAAATTACATTATCTTTCTGCCATTTTGTTCCTTTGTATAATTTTATTAATTTTTTATCACTGATTTTTCCTGAATCAATTTTTTTCTTCATTCTGTTTACAGTTATTCTTGCTAAAAATTCTGTATATTTACTGAATAAAAACATTAAACCAATAATTATTACAGCAAATATTAAAATCGGAATTATTATTTCAAGCATGTTACTCTCCTTCATTTGTTAATTTTACTATTTCCCGTCTGTTATAAGATCGTAAGAACTCCTGATCTCACAGTCTTAATACATTTCGGTTATGCTAATTTGAATACGTTATTGTATACACAAATACATTTGTGGTAAAGAATAAAATATTTAAACTAGGTTATAAGAAACTTCTTTTTTTCCCAAAAATTATAATGATGGAAAGATATATTCCAAATAAAAACACTTGTATTTTTTCAGATTAGTCTGAGTATGGATATTTTATCAGTATATAAAGCTGATAAAATACTAAATTAAGTGTGATACTAGAAAGGCAGGTTTCTTTTGATCATTTCTTGCTCATACAAATTAAATGCCGCTTGAGGTATTTTTAAATAAGATTTGTAAAATATACCAGACATTAAAATTGCCATTAATTTGTTGTCTTTTTGTTTTTTATATGAGTTATATAATTTTATCAGTTTTTCATCGCTGATTTTACCTGATTCGAGCTTTTTCTGCAGTTGTTTTGAACTTAATTTTGCTAAAAATTTTGTATATATATTAAACAAAAACATAATTCCGCCGACGATAACGATAAAAAGTATCATTGATACTAAATTTTCCATTATTGGGTCACTCCTTTCTATTGTGCATAATCTTTGACATAATAAATTTTATGTTTTTTAATTTTGTATTTTGTCAAACAATTAATTTTCATTATAATAAAATTTTCTGTATATTGCAAGATTTTTTTTGAAAATTTATGTATGTATATAATAAGCATTTTGAAAGATATCTATAAGATGTTACATATAGAAAATACGAATAAAATATGATAAAATAAATAACAAAACATAAATAATACATTATTTTGAAAATTTATAAATGGTATATAAAAAATTCTTGTACATATGAATCTGCTTAAAAAGGAGCTGATGAAAATGAAAAAAGCAAAGAAAATTTTGATATTTTTAAGTGCAGTATTACTGGTAATAATAGGTAATAAAAAAAACTCGGACTTTACTGCCCAAAATAAAAACAAGGATAATAAAGAGGTACTGAACAAGGAGAAATCAGAAGAATATGAAAATAAAAAGAGTGAAGTAACAACGGAACCTGACGGCAAAGAAAGAGCAACAGCAAGCAAATGAAAGAATTTAGATATAAAGTCCGTACAGAATACTTATTTCATTCACATATAAAAATAAAAATACCTGATAATTATGAAGACGGTATTTTTGATGAATTATTTGAGATAATGAAACGGGTAGACCAAAAGTACAATTCATATTCAGAATCTTCTTATTTTGATCTTATAAACAAAAATGCCGGAAATTTTACAAATGTAGATAAAATAACTGTAGAAATACTGGAAACAGTGAAAAGATACTCAGATTTTTTTGACGGTATTTATGATATTACCATAATGCCATTGATCAGGCTATGGGGATTTTACGGCAAAGAACATTACACAATTCCATCATTTCATAAAATAGAAGAAATAAAGAAAAAAGTAGATTATAAAAAAATAGAAATTGATCCTGTTAATCTGAAAGTAAAATCAGGAACAGGACAGGAGATAGTTACAGGCTCTTTTATAAAAGCATTTGCATTGGATATGGCTGCTGCGAAACTCTTGGAACTGGGGATCAGTAATGCAGTAATTAATGCCGGCGGAAGCAGTATAAGGGGTTTTAATAACAGCCTGAAAAAGGAATGGATAATATCAGTCTCTGATCCTGATAATTCCAATAAAGATTTATTTGATCTGAGGCTGGAGAATATGTCGTATTCTACATCAGCACAGGGAAACAGCTTTGTGGAGATAAATAATAAGAAATACGGGCATATAATAAATCCGCTTACGGGATATCCGTCTGAAAATAAAGCTGTGGGAATAATAACAGCTGACAGTTTTGCCGGAGATATATTGTCTACGGGACTTTTTAACTGTGAACCGGAAAAGTTTCTGGAATTAATAAAAGATTTGAAAAAAGAGATGTATATAGAAGGATTTTTAATGGATAAAGATAGAAAAACATATTATTCTGAGGGTTTTAGAAGACATATTGTCAATTATGAATTAATGGGGTGAAAATTTGAAAAAAACATTTAATGAAAAAATGAGAATAGCTTCAATGAAGGATAAAACTAAGGAGAAGAAAACGGAGAAACTGGAAGATCCGTTATTTTTTTATGTTTCGTTTCAGCAGCATATTGGTCAGCCAGCGAAAGAAATAGTAAAACCCGGTGATTACATAAAGAGGTATCAGCTGATAGGAGAATCACAGGGCAGTATTTCAGCAAAAATTCATTCACCTGTTTCAGGAATAGTGAAAGAAATAACAGAAAAGATTCTTCCAAACGGAATGAAAGCCAAAACAGCAGTGATTGAGAATGATTTTCAATATACGGAAATGGAAACGGTAAAAAGAGACATAAAAAAAATTGGTGAATATTCAGCAAAAGAACTTTTGGAAATAATAGGAAATGCCGGAATTACCGGTGAAGGCGGAGCACAGTTTCCTACACATATAAAATATGATGTGAAAAATAAAAAAATAAAAAATATTATTCTAAATGGAGCTGAGTGTGAGCCTTATCTTACATGTGACTATATTCTTATGAAAGACTACGGGAAAGAACTTTTTGACGGGATAAAAATAATTGCGGAAATTCTCAAACCTGAAAATATAATTCTGGCAATTGATGAGAAATATTCTTCACTTACAGATAAATTTCCGGAATATAATACAGACGGTGTAAAGATAGTCACAGTTTCGGATGTTTATCCTCAGGGAAGCGAACAGCTTTTGATAAAAAGTATTTTTAATAAAGAAATTCCAAAATCAAAGCTTCCTTCAGAGGAGGGAATCATAGTCAGTAATGTAGGAACAGTAAAGGCTGTATATGAAGCTTTTGTGAACGGTGTGCCGCTTGTTGAGAGAATAGTGACAGTATCTGGTGAGAAATCAGGGATATATGGGAATTATACTGCGAAAATCGGTACACCCCTAAGTCATATTATCGAAAAATCAGCATTAAAAGATACACTGGAAAATATAAGAATAATATTCGGCGGTCCTATGATGGGTAATGAGGTAAATGATCCGGAAACAGTGATAATGAAAGGAACATCGGGAGTTTTGTTTTTGTCAAAAGAAATAGACAAGATAGAAAGAAAAAATTGTATTTTATGCGGTTACTGTTCCGAAGTGTGTCCTGTTTATCTTATGCCTATGAAATTTGAGGAGTTTTACAGAAAGAAAAAATATAAAAAACTGGCGGAATATAATCTGAGTTCATGTATAGAGTGCGGAGCCTGTGAATATGTATGTCCGTCACGTGTAGCGCTTATAGAAAGCATAAAATCAGGCAAAAAAGAACTAAGCAGGATGAAAGGCGGGGGAATTAATGGATAACGCAGGAAAAACTTTTAATCCTTATATCAGAGTGAATGATAGCGTGGCAAAAGTAATGGGAGATGTGATTTTAGCACTGCTTCCCTGTATGTTGATTACTTTTCTGGCATATGGTGTCCGTCCGCTGCTTTTGTGTGCAGTGTGTGTATTCAGTACTGTTTTGGCTGAATGGCTTTTTTCATTATTTTTTTTAAAAAGGAAAAGTTCGGTAAATGACTTATCTGCTGTGGTAACAGGCATGCTTCTGTCTTTTACGCTGGCTCCTTTTACACCATTTTATGCTGCGGCCTTCGGAGGTGCGGCTGCTGTAATATTTGGTAAAATTGCCGCAGGAGGACTTGGGAGAAATATATTTAATCCTGCATTACTCGGGAGAGAATTTATGACTGTATTTTTTCCTGCTGCAATGACATCAGGAATGATATGGGGAAATGAGAATTTATTAAAATATCACAGCATAAAAATATTTGATTTTTCCGGAGTTCCGGGCTGGGCAGAGTATATAAACAGGATATTTTTTACTGCAAGCGGGGCTATTGGTGAATATTCCATACTTTTACTGGCTGCAGGCGGTATTTATCTCATATACAGGGAAAGAATATCGTGGCATATACCTTTTTCCATGTTTACTGTGATATTTTTGGGAATAATGATTTTTACATTTCTTGGTTTTGATATAAAAATAGCTTTGGGAGGAATAATTCTCGGCGGAATATATATGGCAACAGATATGCCGACCAGTACAACTACACCTGCAGCTAAGATTTATTACGGGTGTATGATCGGGGTTTCAGTGATACTCTGCTGGATGAGCCGCATAGAATTTGAAACATTGTCATATTCTATACTAATACTGAATATATTCAAAAATCCCATAGATAATTTATGCAGACCAAGGGTATTCGGGACAGAAAGGAAAACTTTCAGAAGAATACTGCATGGTTTTGGTCTTTTTGTCATTATTGTGCTTACTATAATAGCGGTAATGTTTTTTCATCATAATAATCTCGTAAAATATCTGCTGTATGTTTATATAATATGGATCGCAGTAAGATTCATACGCTCTGGAGAGATATCATAAGAAATATCTTATATATGAAAAAGGTAAAATAAATCAAATAATAGGCGTAAAAAAAGCTAATGCTAAGCTGTAAGAGTTAGAATTATTACAGCTAATAAGAAGAATAATTTTTTCATAACCCAATTGATGAAAAAATGAGCCGCCCCGACCCCGGGCGGCTTTATTATAAACTGCGGTAAATATTATATTGATAAAATAATGCGCATAATGTATATTATAGATATAATAGTTATTGCAGGAATATAATTTGATGTAGAAGGAGTCAGCTATGGGATTATCAATAAAAAAAAATATAACTATCCCTGAGGAGGATTTCAAAATAATAGAAAAATTTAGTAAAAAATTTGGTAAATCATTTTCTGAATTTCTTAGATTTGCAGCCAAGGAATATATAAAAATACAGGAAAATTTGGATTTGAAAGAGTTTTTACTGGAACATTGTGAATATGCTTCGAAAGAAGAAGAAAAAGAAATTTTGAAAACTATAAAGGAACTTGATTCTAAAGATAAGGGGAAGGCTGTTAGATTAGATGAGTTTTTATCAGAAAAAAGCTGAAAAAATGACTGAAAGAAAACAAGGAGTGTGGTTTGAGATTCTATAAGGCCTTTATAGAGATTTTAAAAAATATTACAGAATGTTTTATAAAATATGATATTGTAAAATTAAGGGGAAATACTGATTTTTTCAGATTGAGAATAGGTAAATACAGAGCAGTATTTGAAATAAAAAAAATAATAGTGATAAACATTGATAGCAGAGGCGGGATATATAAGTAAACCGTCTCTGAATAGTTTAAGATTTGTATTTACCTCAAATATAAATAATTCGGTTATAAGTGATGGAATTTTGATCTGCTGATCTAAAAAATAAGAATAAGCAGATCTTTTTTTATCTATAGCAAGATTTTATATAATAAAATTTATAGGAATTAGAAATATAACTAACAATAAAAAATAAAAGTATCGATGCACTAATGCATCGATATATTTTTAAAAAAGTCAAAAAGCATTTTATTTTTCTTTTACTACGAACATATAAGAAAGTATACATGAAAGAATAATTGCAATAAGTATTCCTGCCACTGCAAACGGGAAATAAGGTCCTATATATGCAGGAAGACTGAATATACTGGATAATATGTATCCATAAATACGCACTCCGAAAAATGCAATAAATGCAGATGCTGCTGAACTTCCTATTGTAGCAGCTAGGAAAGCTTTTTTGTATTTTGTAAGCACGCCGAATAAAGCCGGTTCTGTGATTCCCAGTAGTCCTGATATAGCAGAAGAAAGTATTACTGACTTTTCCTTCTTGTCCTTTTCTTTGAAATACACAGCAAGTGTAGCACCGGTAATAGCCATATTTGCCATAAACATCATAGGCATAAGCATATCATATCCTTGTTCCTGAAAATTCTGAAGAGCAATAGGCGTCATGGCATGGTGCATTCCTGTGAGTATAGCTACAGGACGGATAGCTCCTACGATTAGTCCTGCCAGAACAGGGGATATATTAAATAGTGCCTGTATAATTACTGCAAGTCCCTTCCCCAGATAAATTCCCACAGGACCTATAACACTCAGTGTAAGAAAAGACATAATAAACAATGTTACTGTGGGAGTAAAAACAGTTCTCAGAACTTCAGGCATGACTTTATCTACCATTTTATGAACATAACTTAAAACCCATACTGCGAATATAATGGGGATAACACTTCCGCTGTAGTTAAACACAGGAACAGGAATAAAACCAAGAAAACTGTAAGAAGCAACTGCTCCCTCCTTTGCCGCGGCAATCATATTCGGCGACATTATACATGCTGCAACTGCTGCTGCAAGATACTGGTTTGTCTTAAATATCTTTGCTGCAGATACTGCAAGGAAAAACGGAAGAAAGATAAATACACCGCTTGCAGCCATATCTATGATTTTTACAGTATCACTGTCAGTAGAAATAATTTTCAGGGCTATAAAACCGGCAAGAAGTCCTTTTATCATACCTGCTCCGGCAATAGCCGGAACTATAGGACCAAAAACACCTGATACTATATCCATAAATACAGATATTATTCCTTTTTTTGAATTTTTTTGGTTGTCCTGAATTTCCGTACCATTATTCAAGTCTATTTCTTTGGAAAATATATCGTAATAATCTTTTACGTTAGTCCCTATAACAATCTGAAACTGGTCGCTCTGAAGCTGTGACCCCATAATCCCGTCCAGCTTGTTTATATTTTCCTGATTTATTTTATTATTGTCTTTTAAATTCAGCCGTAATCTGGTCATACAGTGCCAGACATTATTAATATTTTCTTTCCCACCAACATTTTGGATAATTAATTTTATAACCTCTCTTTTATCCATTTTTCTCCTTCCAAAGTGTACTTTATTTTAAAATTTTAGCAGCTACTAATTTCATACACTAAATATACCATATCTTTTCAGAAAAGCAAACTTACCATTTTTTAGAAATAAATTTATTTTTATATTATAAATAAAGGGTTATATTGGTTTTGGACATTAAATTGGTATGTTTTTTTCTTGTTATTGATGATTTTTTGAAACCAAATTGACAATGAAATTATTAAATGTTTTAATAACATCAGAAATGGGTGAATAATAACTTTTAGAAAAGAGGAATAAATAATGACTCCTACAATTATAAAAAACATAGAATGTATTGTAACAAAGCCGGGACGGCATAATCTAACAATAGTAAAAGTAGAAACAGATAAAAACATCACCGGATACGGGTGTGCAACCTTTCAGCAGAGACCCCTTGCAGTGAAAACAATGGTAGATGAATATATAAAGCCTTTGGTTCTCGGGAGAGATGCCAATAATATAGAGGATATATGGCAGATGCTAATGGTGAATTCGTACTGGAGAAATGGTCCGGTGATAAATAATGCAATAGCGGGAATAGATATGGCGCTGTGGGATATAAAAGGGAAACTGGCAGAAATGCCTTTATACCAGCTGTTTGGAGGGAAGTCAAAAGATGCAGTTCCTGTTTATACACATGCGGCAGGCGAAAATATAGATGAACTGTTTGAAAAAGTAGACACTTTTTTAAATGAGGGGTATCGTCATATAAGATGTCAGCTTGGATTTTACGGGGGAAACTCAAAAGATATTCATATGGCTGAAAATCCTGCAAAAGGTGCCTATTACGATCAGGATGAGTATATAAAAACAACTTTGTTTATGTTTAAATCATTACGTGAAAAATATGGCGACAGATTTCATATACTACATGATATACATGAGCGTCTGTACCCAAGTCAGGCTCTGCGTTTTGCCAAGGAAGTAGAGAAGTACAATCCTTACTTTATAGAGGATATTCTGCCTCCTGACCAGAATGAATGGCTTACGCAGATACGCAGTCAGTCATCTGTACCGCTGGCAACAGGAGAATTATTCAATAATCCTATGGAATGGCGGAATATTATTATAAACAGACAGATAGATTTTTTGCGTTGTCATGTATCCCAGATAGGCGGTATTACTCCTGCATTGAAGCTTGCGGCTCTGTGTCAGACTTTTGGGATAAGGGTAGCATGGCATACACCGCCTGATATAACTCCTGTAGGTTCAGCGGTAAATACTCATTTGAATGTATATCTTCATAATGCTGCAATTCAGGAATATGTCGGGGAAGAGGAAACCGTACTTACAGTATTTAAGGGAGTGGAGAAGCCAAGAAACGGATATTTGTATCCTGTAAACAGAGCAGGGATCGGTGTGGAATTTCTTAAAGAAGAAGCAGAAAAATATCCGGTGGAATACCGTCCGCATGAATGGACACAAAGCAGACTGCCGAACGGCGTTATAATGACACCGTAATTGCACGGACTTTACTTTAGCAGAAGACTGTTATATAATCTGATTAATAATTGTTTGGAATGTGCGGAGGTTTTGAATGAAGAAAAAGGAATTTATAGCGCAGGATCTGCTGACAAAAATTTATCAGAATCTGTATAAAGATTATAAGCTTCCCACTGAAAGGGAGCTGGCTTTAAAATATAATGTTTCCAGACATACAGTAAGAGAAGCACTGAAAAAGCTGAATAATATCGGAATTATAGAAATAGTACAGGGTTCGGGAATATTTATAAACAGAAAATTTCACCAGAGTCCCCTGATTTATAATTCAATAACCGAAAAAAAATATAATCAGATAAAATCAAAAATAATATATTTTATTCATAAAAAGCCCGGAAAAGAAGAACGGCAGATTTTTGATCTGGGGGAAGATGAATTTATATGGGAATTTCAGAGAGTCCGAATAGTGGATTATAAAATGACACAGATAGAAGTATCAAAGCTTCCTGTACATTTATTCAGAGATTTAGATAAGAAAAATATAGAAAGTTCCATACAAAAATATGTAAGGGATAAAAATCTGGAGATTTCTCATTATATAACCACTTATGAAGCAGTGTCTATAAACAGAGAACAGGCTGAACTTCTGAAATGTAAAAAAGGTACGCCGGCTATGAAAATATTAAACAGAGGTATACTGGAGAATGGTCTTGTTTATGAATACAGTGAAATAATTGATATTGATTACTCATGTACATATTTTATACCGTTTAATAAGCAAAACCATAGTTTCAGACAGCTGGATATTTAAGACAGATAACAGGATATTCCGAAAAATAATTTTTTCAAAAAAGAGAAAATTATTTCCGGGATATTTTGTTTTATATGGGATTTTTTGAAAAATATTATAAGAATACTGTATATATAATTAAACAAAAAACTTTATTTTAGTTTTTATTGTTTGAAAAATGTGATATAATTAAATAAATCTTTTTTCAATTTTTTCATTGAAATTATAATTTTTTTACAAATCAAGTAAGATTTCTGAAAATTTTGAAAGTGATAAAGCAATAAAGAAACCTGATATTTTGAAAAAAGTATAAATTTTCAGCAGAGCTTATAAAAGAATGGAACAATTAGCTGAAAAAGTAAAAATTATAATATTTTTCATATTCAATATTGAGAATGATATTAATGAAAAGCATTTCGGAAATTTACCTAAAAATATGTGTATTTTAGTATACAGAAAAAAGAGCTTTTTGATATTGATAATTAGCACTGCAGGGCGTTATTTTAACTGTAAATAATTATTTACTTTTTTTGTTTTTTAGGGTATAATGTATGTTCTAAAACAGGAAATTTTGTATGTTGGATTTGTAACGGAACAATTGCAAAATACGGCTGCGTTTGATGCAGTCTGAGTACGTATATTTCTGGTTCTATGTAATGAAAAATATTGTAAATATACTATTAATGTTGGTATCTTGAAAAAGAGAAATAAACACTGGGAGATAAAAGGAGAAAAATGAAATTTTTAATGAAATTTTTTCGCAAAATAACATGTTTTAAAAAGCTGGATCACACAAGGTTTACTCTGGAATCACAATATCTGGAGTACAAGGATTCGGATTACAAATATTATTACTTTAAAGATATAAGAAATAACCGTTATGTAAAGGTATTAAAAGAAGAAAATGACGAGAAACTGGATATTTATACAAATTGGCTGAATAATAAGTGAATATGTTGTTTTTAATAAAGTAATCAGGGAATAAAGCTGACCCTGATTTTTTATTTTGTCTTTTTTTATATAAATTCTAAAAATGAAATTTACTTTGATGAACAAAGTATGGTAGAATTAGTAAGAGAATAATTATAATAATATAAGCATATGGAGGTCATTTTGAAAAAATTATTTAAGGGAATTTATATTATTTTGGGAATAATATTTTTATTTCTCGGCATTATAGGAATAGTGCTTCCTGTTTTACCGACTACGCCGTTTGTGCTGCTTGCATCTTTTTGCCTAGCAAAGGGATCGGACAGAATAAACAGACGTTTTAAAAAAACTAAAATATACAGAGAGTATATTCTGAATTTTAAAGAGAATGGTCTGACAAAAAAACAGAAAATAAGAATAGTACTTACAGCTGATCTTATGCTGTTAATAAGCGGGTATTTTGTTAATAATTTACATGTAAGAATTTTTTTAATATGAAATTTTTTTATATTTATATAATTATATACTTAGTATTTTAGTAATTAAAATTTTTATATACTCATAGTAAAATAAAAATTTTATATTTTTACGTGTTTTATAAATTGACAATACAGAAGTTTTTTAGTAGAATAAAATCACAGTTTTATTTTTATAGTTATTGAAATTAATTGGAAATATAATAACTAAAAAAATTGTAGAACAAAATTCAGAGGAATTTATGAAGGGAAGTGAGAAATATTGGTATAGTCAAAATTTAATTAGTATGAAAGATCGTACTTAGAATTTTGAAAATTTATTTTAAAATAAAAAGTATTTATAAAAGAATATTTTTTAAAAATTATAACATCATAAGAAACTTGTTAGGTAACAATTTTGAAAAATGCAATAAGAAAAAAATAATAAAATTGTAATATCATAAAAATATTTTCAGATACCCAATATTTTAAATGATATAAGATGCGTTATGTTTTTTAGGGGGAATAATATGATACCATGATTTTTCAATGTCATTTCGAGTTATAAAATATTTCTATATATAAACAGGCGGATTATGTATTCATACTAAATTATGCAAATAACTTTTGTTCTACAAATAAAAAAACGTTTATTTAAAAATATAGATTTGGTCTATATCTTTAAAATTATATTGCAATGCAGAGAATAAAAGATTTTTTATAATTATAATCATTATGATTGGTATATACAATTGTGCGTGTGGTGATTTGAGAATTTAGAGGGGAAATGGTTTGAAATTAATTGTTTAAAGTGGAACAATAATTGTGGTATATAAATCAGGGAGGAATAATGAAAAAAAATAGAAAATTGTTATGGTTATTTTTGGTATTTAATGCTATTGCAAAATTCGGCAGTGCCGGCAGCGATAATTTAATGTCAGGCAAATATGAAAGAATCTATAACAGCATAGTAAAAAATACTAAAACAGAGAAATCCAATAAAAAGAATTATCAGATTATAGAAGATGTACTTAAACAAAAAAATAAAGAACTGAAAGATCTGTATATTCAGGGGGATTATATAATAAAACCGGAATATCTTGAATGGCAGGTATTTTTAAGCGGATTTTATGAAGAACATGGAAAAGGTGTGGACAACAGCAGTGCAAATGCCAGATATCACTCAAAAATATCAGGGTATTATGATGCAGACGGGAATTTTATGGCAACAAGCGGTGGTGTAAATGGACTTGCAGGAAAACCCTACAATCCACTGCAAAAAGTAAAGAATATTGATTTTGGGGTGAGCATACCATTAAAGGGGATGACAAGAGAAGCATTGAATTTGAATTTATCACCTGTAGCTGAAATTAGCGTGAATCCGGCGGTTTTAACAGTGACACCGCCTACAGGAGTGGCTGTGCCTCAGATTGATCCGGTAATCTTCCAGCCTGTAAGTCCTAGTATTCCAGTGGTAGAAACTCCTAATCCGGTGAGTATATCACTAACATTTCCCGGATCCGGCAATGGAGATGAGCAGTGGATCAAACAGAACGGTTCAGTGGCTCCGGTGGCTCAGCAGGTACTTAAAGGAGGTGCCGGCGGAGGTTATCTTGATGTAGTAAGTAATTCTGCTGTTAGAAGTCAAGATTTTGATTTAAGTATACAAAATACATATGCTACCGGTCTGGAGGAAACAACCCATGATGGAACAAATAACGGATTACAGAATATCAATTGGAAAAGCCAGACTTCTAGCCATGCGGTAATGAAGCTCGTAGGCAGTCATACAATAGATATAGAAAATATGACAATGAATTTTATAGGAACAAAAGATAAAAGTGAAGCTTATCTGATGCTGTTTCATACTGATGCACATAATTTTGATACTGAAGATTCAGTATGGGCATTAGGATCAGATACCAAAATAAATATGCATGGGGAAAAAATAATACTTTACGGAGTACAGTCACATTCCAGCTATGCAACAGGTTCAGGGATGATAAATAACGGAACTGTAACAACAAGTGCTGATACCGCAGCAGTTACTAACAGAGGAGAATCATACAGCGGATTGAATCCGCACCAGAGAATAATATTTACTACAATAAATGCAGACAGCTCAATAAATAGTTACAACAGATATTTTTATTTCACAAATTCAGATACAGGATCGATAGCTTTAAAAGGAACAGGAGATATTCTGGAAAATTATGCTACTCCTGGGACAGACATAGGCGGAACAGTTTTTACAAATAACGGTACCATATCAATGAATGGAGCTCAAAATTACGGAATATTATTAAATGCAAAAGTTTATTACAACGGATCAGATTATACAGATAGATACGATACATATAATACAGGACACATGAATTACGGAGATTCTAAAATACTGCTGAATAAAGCTTTAGATATGAATGGTGATGAATCTGTGGGAATACAGATTCTAAATCCTCATTTTAATTTTCAAAACTCAGTAATAAAGCTAAATATAGGGAACTCTGCAAATCAATCGGATTCTACGGGAAATCTGTCAGTATATGATGCCGGTTATGTGGATAAAACTATGGGAATTTTTGTAAATTATAATGCTTCGGCTTATTCTCTGACATTTGATGACTATGATATCAATCTTGGGAAATATTCAAAAGACGGGATAGGAATAATAGTAAAAAGCGGGGAAGTAAATCTGGCAAATAATTCCAAAACCAGCAGTATAGTGAGTGACGGAGGTATAGGGAATATACTTCTTGTCAGTGATGGGAGCAGTTCGGCAATAAAAATAGCCGGTAATACAACTTTAGAGGCAAAAAACGGAAATAAGCAGACAGGGGTACTTGCAGATAATAATTCATCTGTGAGTATAGGCAGTAATCTTACAATGAACGGGGATGCATCAATTGCTTATATAGTAAATAACGGTGCCAGTGTGATAAATACAGGAACTACTTCACTAACAGGGGGAGTATATAATGATGGTACTAAAAATAACGGTTCTGTGGGAGTAGCGGTTATTGGAAACGGATCATCTTTTACTTCTGCAGGATCAGTGAATATAGATGTATCCGGTCAGGAATCAACGGGACTTTTTGCAGAGAATGGTACTGTTAATATTAACGGGGGAAGTATAAAAACTTCAGATAAGGCTTTTAATTTATATGCCAAAGGAACAACAGGCCTAATTACGCTGGAAAATATGACAACTGAAACAGGGCAGGGATCTTTGTTATTTTATAGTGAAAACAACGGTTCATTTAATCTTACAAATATAAATTCTGTAATAAAAGGCGGAACAGATTCTGTAAACCGAGGTACGGCATTTTATTATACAGGAACAGGAACACTGCCGTCACTGACAACTACCGGTTTAAGCAATTATTTTAATACAGTATTCAACGGTACAGCGGGAAATCTTACTTTAGAGATGGAATCAGGGTCGAGATTATTTATAGTTGATAACGTGTCAATAAATCTAAGTACCACATCAACACCGCTGGGGAGTATTGCAGGAGGACCTGCAGTAAACGGCAGTGATTATAAAACATATATGATGTATAAAAGTTCACTTGATATAGATCAGGGAATTAATCTTGATAATGCAAATGATGCTTATAAGCTTCTTGAAATATCAACATCAAGCATAAAAAACAGCGGTCAGAACATAACGGGAACCGGTTCGGGACAAGTGGCAATGGCTCAGGAAAACGGACGTGATACAGGAGGGGCAGCACTGGCAAGATCTACAGTAAGCCTGATAAATGATGCAGGAAACATAACATTAAACGGTGCGTCTTCTGTGGGTCTGTATTCCAGCTTCGGTGAATTAAAAAATATAAATTCGGGAATAATAAGTGCAAATGGAGCTGGTTCTGTAGGAATATACGGTGCAAATGGCTCAGTAATTGAAAATCAGTCAGGTTCTGCAATAAATATTTCTGATTCAGGAGTCGGGATTTATGCTGAAGGATATAAGCAGGGAACAGCCCAGAACTTTGGCGACGGTAAGATAAATGTGACTAACAGCGGAACAATAACGGCAAATACTTCAACAGGTGCCACAGGAATTTATATAAATAATAACAGTACAGGAAATCAGGCAGATGCACTTTTAAATCTGACAAACGGAGTAATAAATCTGGAAGCTTCAGAAAATGCTGCCGGAGTTTTAGCAATGAATGGAACAGTGACAGATTCAGGATCTACGATAACTGTAGGAAAAAACGGCATAGCTCTTTATGCTAAAGACAGTAAAGTAACACTTTCAGGAACTACAATAAATTTATTAGGTGATAATTCACTAGGATTTTATCTTGACGGAAATACAGATTTTACAGGTGCCGGTACTATAAATATAAGCGGACAGAATGTAGTGCTGTTTAATATGAATACAAGCGGGACAGTTTCAAATAACTTCACTGTAGGAGATGTTACGGACGGTTCGTCGTATACACTAGGGAATATAATAAACGGAGCATTTAGTTACACGGGTACGACTAGTCTTGCATCATATGGTACACTTATATCAGGAGAAAATTCAGCAGTATATCTGAATGGTTCCAATGTAACATCTGCTGCCGGTGCAACAAATGTAGCAGCAATTGCACTGAACGGGCAATATGCAGGAACCCTTCCGTCTGGTATGACAGCAGGAATAGACGGGGAAAATAATGGAATAGTAACTGTGGGTGACAGTTCGGCAGGACTATACGGAAAAAATGGTTCAAGATTAAGTAATGCAGGAACAATAACAGTAGGTACAGGTTCAGTAGGATTAATGACTTCTGGCAGCGGTTCTGTGGTTTTGAACAGCGGAACTGTAAGTATAGGTACAGGTTCTCAGGGGATTTATCTAAAAGATGGTTTAAGTGTTAATAATACAGGAAGTATAACTAGTAATGCTGCGGGAACAGCGGGTATATATACAGACAGCAATGTGTCGCCGGTAACATTAACAAATGGCGGAACTATTGATCTGGGAGGAGACAAATCAATAGGAATATATACTGTGGGAACAAATACTGCTTTTGTTTCTAATGCTTCGGGGGCTTTAATAAAAGTCGGGGATTCATCGGATATTTCCAGTCCTGCAATAGGGATATACAGTGCAACAGCAGGAAGTACAGTTGCTAATTCGGGAATGATAACATCAGGAGTGAATTCAATCGGGATTTATAGTAACAACGGAACAGTAAATAATAACGGAACTTTGAATATAGGTGATACAGGAACAGGAATTTATTCACTAAACGGAATAATTAATCTGAATACAGGAACAGCAGTAAATATGGGGACAAACGGAGCAGCGGCAGTGTACGGGGTGAACTCATCAGTGACAAATTCTGCGGGATTGAACATTGGCAACAGTAACTATGGATTTATACTTCAGGGCGGATCATTTGTGAATTCTGCGGGAATAAGCAGCAGTACAGGGAATGACTCAGTTTATATGTATGGTACCGGAGCAGTAAATGTAGTTAATAACGGCGATGTTATAATGACAGGATCAGATAATGTGGCATTCTATCTGGATAAAGATTCTGCTGGCGGTGTCGGAGGAGCAGCGGTAGTTAATAATGGAACTATATCTGGAACAGCAGGGGAAAATAATGTAGGAATATATAATTACGGCGGAACAGTAGATAACCATGGTACAATCTCTGTCGGAGATTCGAAAATCGTATTTATATCAGGTACTACAGATGTGGATGTGCATAACAGCAAATACTCAGTGGGAATATACGGAGAGAATGCATCAATTGTCAATCATGCAACTGCGAGTATAACAGCAGGCTATGGTGGTTACGGTATAGCGGCTAAAGGCGGAACAGCAAGCAATTTTGGTACTATAACAACAAACGGTGATTATTCAACAGGAATGTTCACAGACGGCGGAGTGATAACAAATGAAGCAGGCGGAACGATAACTGTAACTGGTAATTCTACTATTGGTATGGCAGGAAAAGGTTCTGGTTCTCAGATAATAAACCACGGTACAATAAATATTACAGGTGATAACGCAACTGGTATGTACGCACTTCCGGGAACAGTGATAACTAATACCGGAGAAATAAATATTACGGGTAACGGTCAGGCACTTGTATCCTCAGAAGCAGGAAATTCTGCACATAATGTGGAGTCAGGAACGGCATCAGTAAATGGCAGTGTAAGTAATACAATACAGGGGACAGGTAATTCATATGCACTTCCTGTTCTGATAAATGCCGGATTGATAAAAACAAGCGGGGTAATGGCTTTGGAAGGTGTTCAGGTAATGATAAAACCTGATATTTCAACAAAACAGGCGTCAGGAGATCCTGATTATGATTTTGTACTCACAGGAACTTCACTTGCGGCAGAAAAGATAACAACATCAAGACCAATAGTAATACTACCGGGATTCGCAGACGGGACTATTGCGAATGTTTATAAGCTGGAAGGTCTGATACAGGCATCAGCAGGGAAGTATGAGTTTACCAGCGGATCGGTACTTTGGGAAGCAACACCGGAAGCAACAGCAACAGGTTCAGATGTTTATATGGAAAGAAAAGCATTTACAGAATTCACGGATGGTCTGTGGTTTGAAGATTTTGGACGTGCATTGGAAGAAAATTATTTAAGTGCATCAGGTAAGGGGATTGATATATATAATAAAACGGCATACATACCAGATGAGAAAATCCTGAGAGAAGTGATGGCAAGCCTTGCAGGGGATGTATATGCTAATATAAATCAAAGAGAAAAAGATATAGCGGAAGTTTTGGAGAATTCATTACATATATTACAGGATTCAACAAATAATACAAAAGAAAATGTAAAAGTAAACGTAATAGCAGGAAAAGGCAGAAACGGAGAAGAAACAGACGGAGTAGTGGGTTATGATTATACTACTGCAGGAGTGCTGGCTTTAAGAGAAGTAGAACGTACTTACAGACATACATTCGGATATTCACTGGGATATTTACATACAGGGTTTGAGTTTAACGACGGCAACAGCAGTGAAGAATGGGTAGATACTATTCAGCTTGGAGTTCATAATAAGTATAATGCCGACAGCTGGATTCTGAGAAATGATCTCACAGGAAGAATGAGTTTCCATAATATAGACAGGAATATAGACTGGCCTTCGCCGCTTGAAAGATCGGAAATGAACGGAATATATGGAACATACAGCATAACAAGTGATAATATACTTGGTAAAGAATTCGGAATTGGTAAAAAAGCAAGTATTATTCCATACGGGGCATTCAGGGCTATGTATGCAACCAGACCTAAATTTAGTGAAAAAGGTCTTGAATCATTGGAAATAGAAGGAAATGATGCATGGAGCGTAAAGCCGAGAGCTGGTGTAGAGATAAAAGGTGCTTTGCCGCTTGGAGCAGCATCGGGATGGCAGCTTAAAGGAGCACTTAATACAGCGTATGAATATGAACTTGCAGATCTGAACGAGAGAGAAAGAGCAAGGCTGACAGTTATAGAAAGTAAGTATCATAATTTATCAAAACCTCAGGAGGAAAAAGGAACATTCAGAACATCAGCATCGCTGGGTCTTGAAGTAGAGGACAGATACGGAATATTTTTAACAGGTGAATATTCAACAGGGAACAGCAAAGAAAACGATTACAGAACAGGAGTAATATTAAAAGCTGTATTCTAGCTGCTGTAAAAATTTGAGATTTAGATAAGGAATAGTGGTATGTTCGTATCTAAAGAGTAAAAATTAATGTTTTAAAAATAATAAAAAAGAAACTGTCGGAATATCAGAGAAAATGAGAATATTTCGGCAGTTTCTTTTAATTTTTTGAATTTAATCAGTATTTTCCTTATTTGAAAAATAGACTATCCCAGAAAAAAGCACCATCTCACACCGAATTTATCAATAAGATCCGCAGCAGCGGCACTGTAATCGCAAGGACCCAGCGGGAAGAGTATTTTGGCATTGTCTGAAAGAGTATCGTATGCTTTTTTCAGCAAATCTTCCTCTTCTTTGGAAAACTGCAGGCAAAACTGCATTATATTCCCTGTTACAATATTGTCATCATCTGATCTTTCTGCTACAGATAATATTTGTCCGTAGACATCCAACTCTGAATGATAAAAAGTTCCGTTTTCATTTTTTACATTATAGCCCAAAACTGCATTAAATGCTTTTTGATATAGTTCGACAGCTTCTGCACTTCCTTTAACATAAATCTGCATTAATATTCTTTCCATAATATAACCTCCTTGTAGAATGTAATTAATTATATCATAGGGCAGATAGTTTTTCTTTAATTAGTTTGAGCATTTGATCGAATATGGAAATTAAAAGAAAATATCTGCATAATATAAACAAATAATTGTGAATTGCAGGAAATATTAAACAGAATATGATAAAATTATGATATAATAGAATATAAAAGCTGAAAAGGAGGCTAGTAATGGTAATAGCCCAAAGTTACGAAAAACTATCTGCAAATAAAGGGAAAGTTATATTTATAGATGTAAGAACACCAAAAGAATACAGGGAAGCACATATACCCGGAGCAGTAAATATTCCGGTTTTTAGCGATAAAGACCGTGAAGTTGTGGGGACAATATATAAACAGGAAGGTAAGAGAAATGCGATAAAAGAAGCATTGAAAATCGTCGGGCCAAAAGTGCTTGATTTATATCTGCAGTTTGAAGAATGTCATAAGGGGAAAAACAGAATGGTTATTTACTGTGCAAGGGGAGGAATGAGATCTTCTGCAGTAACAGCTCTGATGAAGGAACTTTCGCTGCCGCTGATTAAGCTTGAAAACGGCTATAAAGGATACCGACAGTATATTAATGATAATCTTCCCGTACTTGTGAAAAAATTTCAGTTTGTAACATTATACGGGAAAACAGGTTCGGGAAAGACAGATATTTTGAAAAGGCTGAAAAATGAAGGATATGATATATTGGATCTGGAAGCATGTGCTAATAACCGCGGCTCTCTCTTGGGAGATATCGGTCTCGGGGAGAAATACAGCCAGAAGTACTTTGAATCTCTGGTTTTTGAGAGCCTGACAAATGCCGAAAGCAATATTGTAATAACTGAAGGTGAGAGCAGAAGAATCGGAAATATAGTTATGCCTCCGTATTTATATGAAGTATTGATAAATTCCAGAAAATTATATATAGAAACCAGTCTTGAGAGAAGGACTGAGATAATAAAAAAAGAATATCTCAAAGATGATGTCAGTAAAGAAGAAATAATCAGTTCAATAGAACGTCTTAGAAAATATATAAATGGAAAGCAGATTGAGGAATTCGTCAATGGTGTTAAAAATGAAGATTATGATAAGGTTATTAAAGACCTGATGATAAAATATTATGATAAAGCTTACAGCAGCAAAGGGAAAACCTATGAAAGAGTCTTTAACAACGATGATGAAGATAAGTGTGTAAAGGAGTTAACAGAGTATATTTTTTCTGAAAAATAGTATAATATTATCAAAATTTTTATATCAGTTATACAAAAGAGTTTAATATTTTAAATAATTAAAAAAATTTTCAGAACTCGCTGGTTCTGAATTTTTTTAGAAAAAATCAGGCCGTCAATAAGCCTGATTATTGATTATGAATAAAAGTTTTAAAATATTTGATATTATACTTGTATTAAGAGGTCTCTTAATATTTTATATTTTAAACTTTCATTCAAATTTTCTATTAAAACCAGTGTCTTATTTATTATTATGAATATGACACGAGAGTTTTGACATTACGTTGATATTTCTTTGATATAAAAATCATAAGATTATTTTATTTCTCATTTAGAACTTCTTTCCAAACATCTGATATTTTAGTGGTCTGAAAATGATAAAATATAGATGACGGATTTGGAAGAGAGTCATTTTCTGCTATTTCTGTCTGTGTTAGTTTTCTCCCGTATTTTTTGTAGTTGGTATAAAGCATGAGCTTTAGCCCCTGACGGCTGTATTTCGGAATAATTTCCCTTTTTATTTCAAAACCCGCCAGTTTTCTCAAATGGTTCAAGCTCGTAAATCTGCTCGCCAGTACTGATTTTGAATATGGGAAATTGTACTCTTTCAAATCTCTTGAAGTTGCTCCGTATATTTCTTTTCCTATTTTTATGGACATTTTTCTGTATAATTCTATTAATTCTTCATTGCTGTGAATTACACTTGTGATAACATGATTTGGTTTTTCACCCATATATTCAAGAAACTTATTCCAGCTTTTGAAGTATTTTCTGATAGTGCCGGCACTTATTCCGGTTTCTTTTTTTAACAGCTTAAATGTTACTTTTTCATACTTCTCTTTTATGCAGTTATATTGTTCTGATATATTTTCCGCAGTATATGTATATCTTTTTATTTTTACCTTAAATATTTCTTCCATTTCTTCTTTGGTCCATAGTTTTTTTATATATTTATAACTTGGAAGTCCTTCTATTCTGTCAATATCAGAAATTCTTCTTATTTCCTTTGTTTTGATTTTTTCTTTTATCAGCTTTATCAGTTTGTCTCTGTTATATTCTATACCGGAAGTGAACCCTGCTTCTATCTTGGCATTATTCCATGTATCAAAATATCTTTTTACTGTTGTGGAGCAGCAGACATTTTTGTCTTCGTTAAAGCTTTTCATGGTTATTGTTTTGTTTTTATTATAATGTGATATCATTTGTTTGATTATTTTTTCCTTATTATATAATTTCATTACAATCACCCCGGGTTTTCATGAACTGTTATAGAATGGGTTTATTTTTTTTACATCCCTCTTAAGTGCTGTCTCGTAATACAGACTAAATATTATTTTGAAAAAGAGAGAGGATTACAGAGGGTTTTTAAATATGGTAAAATGTGATGTTATATCCAAAAAGCTTTTTTTCATTTTTTTATTCCGTCCTTTCTTATTTTTTTTTAACAATGTTCGCATTTTATAAATTATACGAACATATTTATATGCTGATTCAACTGTAAATTATAGTCTGACATATTTTTAAAATTTTATTTTTTAAAAATTAAAATTGACTTTATTATTTAGTTTTAGTAAAATGTAAGTATATTTATATTTCGTATAATTTATAGAATGCGAACTTCACAATATTATGATAAATTATCGATAAAAGTAAAAAGAACCAATTTTGCTATAATAGCAGACAAATAAAGACTGTTTATAGTTGCTAAAATGATTTTCATACTAATCAATAAAATGCATCTTCAAAATTCTGTATATTCATATACAGCCTTGGAAGATGTATTTTATATTTGATATGAAAACAATATAAATTTTAAAATGTAAATAAATTTTATTGCTAATACAATTGTAAAACTAATAAAATACATAAATATAATTAATTTAATATAAATTGAAAATAATAATTGAGATAATAAAACCAGATGACAAAATTCTGCTGTGGAAATTGAAGGATCAGAAACAGACAGATTAGAGATGGTTTTTTATTTTTTTTATACTAGAAATAGAAAAAAATATTAATTTAAAATATATTAGAGATGTTAGACAATGTTAAAAATTATGATATAATTATATTGAAAGTATGGTATTTTCTACATAATACAATAACTTCAGGTATGGATGGCATAAAATAAGAAAAAAACAAAAGTCTGACATTTTTTTAAAATAGAATTTTTTTACAATTAAAATTGACTTCAAAAGTTATTTCTAGTAGAATAGAAATTATTAGACACAGTTTTCTAAACTGCTTTAGAACGAGTCGTCGATCTGGAGAAAGGCAGATTTTTTAGAGAAGATTTTATGTAAAAAAAGCTATTTTGAAATATTAAAAAAAGAACATAAAATATTATCAATGTATCAGACAACATTTTTTTTAAATGTCTAATAAAAATCTAATGAGGAGGAGCAATGAAAAAAAATAAAAAATTATTATTATCATTTCTAGCACTGAACGCAGCATTCTCACTTTATGGCGAAACTACCCCGCTAATTTCAAAGTATGACAGAATGTATAACAATACGGTGAAAAATATAAATCAAGGAAAGACTAATGAAAAAAATCACCAGGCAATACAGAAAATACTTAATAAAAAAAATAAAGAATTAAAAGATCTGTATTTACAGGGAGATTATATAGTAAAGCCGGAATACCTTGAATGGCAGGTGTTTTTTACGGGCTTTTACGGTGAGTATGGAAAAGGCGTGGATAACAGTGCAGAAAATGCAGAATATCATTCAAAAGTATCAGGATATTATGATACAAGCGGGAATTATGTAATTACAGGCGGAAACACAGGAGGACTTGCAGGCAAAGGCTACAAAGCGCTTCAGCAGCCTAAGGATATAAATCTGGGCGTAAGTATTCCTCTGAAAGGTCTTTCAAGAGATCCGCTGAATTTATCACTAACGCCGGCAGGGGAAATTAATATAAATCCCGGTTCGCAAAATATAACACCGCCGGTATTTTCAATTAATCCGGCAGTTACTACCAATACATTTAATATAGACATACCGCTTATAGTAATTAATCCACCTACTGTTCAGGCGCCGTTTTCAGTTAGGCCGCCGGGAACAGGGAACGGAGATGAGACATACACAGCATTAAGACCAACTGATATAGGAACTAATTACCGTGGTTATACAGCAATGATATCACAGTATAATCTTACAAGCGGGAATATGACAGCACATTTTTCGGGAAGCGGATACAGCGGATTAAGCAATTGTACTTCAGGAGGATGTTTAACAAGTTTTGATGTGGAAAATCTGAATGGAACAATTGACTGGAGAATTGGTAACGGTGCTAATTACGGGGCTACAGATCCAACATTGACCAATCTTACAGTAAGTTCAGCTCCAGGGGTAGGAAAAGTGGTTTATGACAGTGTAACAGCTTTGTATAAAATAACAGCGGCTGAAAAGATAGTATTGGGAATCCCCGGGAATCCAATAGGGGGAACAGCAGATAATCTGGTTATGACATTAGAGTCAAAAGCCACAGGAAATGATATGCCGCATTTAATACAGTTTGATCCTCATACGGGAACAAGCAGAAAATATGCAGCATATGCAGAAGACCATTATGGAAATGCAACGGGAAGAACAAATACTTCGGATATGGAATCAGATGGAGATAAAAGAGTACAGTATTATTATAATGTTTTGGAAAATCACGGTCTGCTCCAGCTTAAAGGAAGCAACGGACTGCTCATAGGTCTGCAGTCTCATAACGGAATTGTAAGTGCGATTTATGAAAATTACGGTGAAATGATAGGGCTTAATGACAGCAGCAGTTCTACCAATCATGTGGGACATGCTTTTATAGCAGCGCAGGCAAACAGCTATAATCACAGAAGATTCGAATTTTACAATAAAGCCGGAGCATTAGTGGAACTTCGGGCAAAAAACAGTATTGCATATTATTATGGCGATGTAAATATTTATTCTACCAACAAAACACCGCATTATAATATTTTTAACGAAGGGCGTATTGTTCTTTACGGAAGTGAAAATATAGGGATTTCTACCAATGGAGCAACACGTGAGCTGGAAGGCTCGAAGATAGTTCTTGATAAACCTGTAGAAATAAACGGGGACAAGAGTATAGGGGTAGAAATTTCAAAATTGATGGATGACGGGTATGAAACTCCGGTAAGCGAGAATCCAAGCGGAGGAACCGGGATTTATGATGCACGTCCTTCAGCAATAAGAGTGATCATAGGTAATGAAGAAAATAAATATGCCGGAAACAGTACAGGAACTAATTCAGCGGGAACTTCTTTTGACAGCAGCTATGTAGAAGATTCTGTGGGGTTATTTGTAAATAAATCCGGACTAACATACAGACTGAAAGATTTTGGATTTGAATTCGGGGAATATGCCAGATACGGAAAAATGGTGTATTTGAAAGCAGGGAGCCTGTACCTGGATAACAGAGAAACTTCAGCTATAAATATAACAGCAGGAAAAGATAACTATGTATTTATAAGTGATACAGCAGATTCAGACCTGACACTGAATCCTGACTTAAATATAGGAACTGATGCAAAACCTGTAGACGGAACAATAGGAATTCTGGGAATAAATAACGGAAAAATACATTTCGGAGCTTCAAACAGTGTAAAAACATACGGGGAAAACAGCCATGCAGTGATAATACAGAGCGGTTCTGTTCTGAATAATACCACAGCAGGACTGGATCATAGTTTTGAAGTAAAAGGAAAAGGAAGCATAGCGCTGTATGTAAATCAGGCAACAGCTGATTTTAGTGATTCCGGTGAGATAAATATAAAAGCAGTCGGCGAAAAAGCTGTAGGGGTATATAATTCATCAGGAGTGGTAAAACTGGGTCTTTCGGGTACAGGAACAGGTACTTATGAGGCAGACGGATTAAACAGCGTTTTGTTCTATAATAAAACTACAAATGCAGCAAATTCCATAGAGACATCAGGGTCGGTTTTTACTGTGAAAAACGGAGGATTATTTTCATATATAGAAAATAAACTGACTTCCCCTCAGATAAAATTTACAAATACAGGCGGAACAACACTTAATTTATCTGACGGAGCCAGAGGATTTATATATACAGGAAATAATACAACAGTGGCTGCAAGTGATATTCAGACATATTTTAACAATAATTACAGCGGTCACGGTAATATGACTGTAAACTTAAGCTCAAATGCGAGTTTATTTGTAATACAGGAGTTCGGGACTATAAGTCTTGATGATGTTAATACTGTGGCAGCTGGTACTGGAATATTCAGCCAGATAAATAATAACGGCGGGAAAAATGCTTTTCTGACTAAAGGAACACTGGTACTTAATCCTTCTTCCAATTTAGTGGATTTAGATAGTCCGTCAGAATTATATCTGAATATAGATAAAGCCCTGTTAGGAATAACAGTAAATGCCGGTGTGACAGTGAAAGGAACAAACGGCGGACAGGTAGCTTTAGCTGATGATAATTCTTACGAAGCTGCTCTGCATGTGAAAATGGAAAATAACGGAACAATTAATCTCACAGGTCTTTCATCAATTGGAATATATGCAAATAACGGGAAGATAACAAATAATAATATAATAAATGTTTTGGGAGACGATTCACTGGGGATATTCAGCGAGAATGGGACAGTGACATCAAATACCGGAACTATAAATACAGGTAACGGCGGTGTAGGAATATACGGAATATCACATCAAAATCCGGGGACTGTTCCTGCACACGGCGGGGGACTTATAGATATAACAAATACCGGAACAATAAAAGCGGGAACAGGAACGAATGCAATAGGAATATATGCTGATAATAACAGAACTGGAGGAACTGCTGCTGATGCTGTTGTTGCTCTTTCAAACGGGACAATAAATGTAAAAGATTCTGAAAATGCTGTTGGAGTGTATGTAAATAAAGGGACAGTTACAGATGCGGGTTCAAGAATTACAGTAGGTAAAAATGGTGTGGCATTATATGCCAAAGACAGCAGTGTTTCATTAAACGGAATTACAATTGACTTAAACGGGGACAATGCTCTCGGAATATTTTTGGACGGGACATCATCTATGACAACTGCCGGAACAAATACTATAAATATAGACGGACAGAATGTTACTTTATTTAATATGAACTCAAGCGGAACTGTAAGTAATAATTTCATAGTAGGAAGTGTTGCTTCAGGATCTACATATACTATCGGGAACATAGCAGGAGGAGTATTTGAATATACTGGAAACAGTGAACTTACTGCAAACGGGACACTTGTATCAGGCAAACAGTCAGCAATATATCTAAATGGATCAACAATTACTTCAAGAGCAGGTTCGACAAATGTAGCAGCAATAGCACTTGATGGTCAATACACAGGGATAACTCCTCTGCCGTCAGGAATGACAGCGGGAATTGACGGAGAAAATAACGGAACTATTATTCTGGGGGACAGTTCAGCGGGAATATACGGAAAGAACGGCTCAAGAATGAGTAATAAAGGGATAATTACTGTTGGTAATTCTTCTGCGGGATTAATGGCTTCAGGAACTGGATCAAAGGCTCTGAACAGCGGAATGATAAATGTGGGAGCCGGTTCACAGGGTATCTATCTTAAAGACGGAACAAATGCAGATAATGCAGGAACAGGAAATATAGTAAGCAGCAGTGCAGGAGCAATAGGAATATATGCAGACAATAATACCGGAATAATGCAGATAAGCAATGACGGAATTATTAATTTAGCGGGAGATAAGTCTGTAGGAGTGTATACAACAGGAACAAATAGTTTTATAATAGACAATAATTCTACAGGAATAATAACAGTGGGTGCTTCAACAAATGCTTCAGATCCGGCAATAGCAATTTACGGGTCAGTGGCAGGAAGTGTAATAACAAATCACGGGACTATCAATTCAGGTGCTGATTCAATAGGTGTTTACAGTAACAGTGGAACGGCAGACAATAACGGAGTATTTAATATAGGTGACGCAGGAATAGGAATATACTCGGCAAACGGAACTGTTAATCTGAATACCGGTTCTGCAATGAATATGGGGACAAACGGAGCAGTGGCTGTATACGGGACTTCTTCAACAGTGACTAATTCAACTAATTTGAATATAGGAAGTAATAATTACGGATTTATTCTAAAAGGCGGGTCTTTCACAAACGGAGCCGGAACAAACAGTATTCTGGGGACTGATTCTGTATATATGTACAGTACAGAAGCAATAACAGTAGTTAATGACGGTAATATAACAATGACAGGGCCGAATAATGTAGGTTTCTATATGGCTAAAGATCCTGTGAGCGGTATAGGCGGAGGAAATATTATTAACAATGCCGGAGCTGTCATAGCAGGCACAGCAGGGGATAATAACATAGGGATTTATAACTACGGCGGAACAGTGGATAACTATGGTATAGTTATGGTAGGCGGCTCAGAGCTTAAATTTGTCGACGGTACTTCAAATGTAGATGTCAAAGGCAGTAAATATTCAGTGGGAATATATGGAGAAAATGCTGCAATCACTAACTTTGCCGGCGGATTAGTAACGGCAGGTTACGGCGGTTTTGGAATAGTGGCTAAAGGCGGAACTGCGGATAACTATGGTATGATAATCACAAACGGAGATCATTCTACCGGAATGTATACAGAAGACGGGGTAATTACAAACTTCGCCGGCGGAATTATAGATGTAACAGGTAAAAATGCAATAGGAATGGCAGGAAAAGGTATAGGTTCACAGCTGATAAATCACGGAACGATAAATATAGACGGTGACGGAGCGATAGGAATGTATGGTAATGTGGGTACTGTGATTATTAACAGTTCTACAGGTATTGTAAATGTAACAGGGAATGGTCAGGCTTTTGTATCGGCTGATCCTGCAGATTCATCACACAGTGTAAGCGGCGGAGCAACATTCGTAAATGGAATAATGAGTGGGAATATAATAGAATCAATAGGAAATACACATGCATTGCCAACACTGATAAATGCAGGAATAATAAAGTCAAATGGTGTACTTGCATTAGACGGATTACAAGTAATGATAAAACCAGATCCTGCAACAAGACAGCCTTCAACAAGTCCTGATTATGATTTTGAATTATCGGGGACATCAATAATAGCTGATCAGATAACAACATCGAAGCCTATAGTGATACTTCCGGGATTTTCAGACGGAATAATTGCCAATGTGTTAAAACTGGAAGGGCTAATACAGGCAACATCAGGACAGTATGACTTTATAAGCGGATCGCTGTTATGGGAAGCTACGCCTAAAGCAACAGGAACAGGTTCTGATGTGTATATGTCAAGAAAGTCATTTACAGAATTTACAGACGGACTATGGTTTGAAGATTTTGGAAGAGCACTGGAAAATAATTATCTTAGTGCAACAGGTGACGGAATGACAATATACAATAAAACAGCCTATATAGCAAATGAAGAAAGTTTCAGACATATAACAGCAAGTCTTGCAGGAAATGTATATGCTAATATAAATCAGAGAGAGAATGATATAGCGGAAACTTTTGAGAATTCATTACACCTGTTACAAAATTCAAAAAATAATACTAAAGAAAATGTAAAGATAAGTGTAATAGCCGGAAAAGGGAAAAATAAAGAAGAAACAGACGGAGTGGTGGGTTATGATTACACTACAACGGGAGTACTGGCACTTAGGGAAGTAGAAAGAACATACAGACATACATTTGGATATTCTGCGGGATATTTACATACAGGATTCGAGTTTAATGACGGGAACAGCAGTGAAGAATGGGTAGATACTATTCAGCTCGGAGTACATAATAAATATAAGGCAGAAGGCTGGGAAGCAAGAAATGATCTCACTGGAAGAGTAAGTTTTCATAATGTGGACAGAAATATAGACTGGCCGTCGCCTCTGGGAAGATCAGAAATGAACGGAACATATGAAACTTACAGTATAACAAGTGACAATGTTATAGGGAAAAAATTCGAACTGGGCAAAAAGGCAAGTATAATGCCTTATGGAGCGTTCAGAGCAATGTATGTGACAAGACCGACATTTAGTGAAAACGGACTTGAAGCACTGGAAGTAGAAGGAAATGATGCATGGAGTGCAAAACCCAGAGCAGGAGTGGAGCTGAAAGGTGCAGTGCCTTTGGGTGCAAAATCAGCATGGAAATTAAAAGGTACACTTGATCTGGCATATGAATATGAACTTGCAGATTTGAATGAAAGAGAAAAAGCAAAATTAATAGCCATAGAAGACGGGTATCATAAATTATCAAAACCACAGGATGAAAAAGGGACATTCAGAACAAGAGCAGAAGTGGGAATAGAAGCAGAAGATAAGTATGGAGTTTTCATTACCGGGGAGTACTTAACCGGAGAAGATAAAGAAAATGACTACAGAGCAGGAGTAACATTAAAAGCAGTATTTTAAAGAAATAAATAGAAAGGCAGTTATTTGGATTATTCAAAACTGCCTTTTTTATTTTATAAAAAATTATAATACAATGATCAGAATAAAAAACTCAAGAAAAGTTTAAATAATTCAAATATCATTTTTGTTAAAATTTAATTGACAAAATCGCGATATTTTATAATTTTATATTAATGTTATTTTCTTGATTATATCTGAAATATAGTGCATATACATTTGTAATTGTAATGAAAATCATAAAATAAATTAATATATAATAAATTAATACTAATATTTTAAATAATGAAATTGTCAGATAAATTGAATTTTTTACAATAAAAATAGATTATTATATTGATAAAAAAAAATATAATAAAGAAATACAGATCAAAAAATTAAAATGAACGTTAGATTATTTATGTATTTTTGGTATAATTATAATTAAGTCTGATGAATTTTGTTTGTATATTTTTAATTTGATAAGTAAAAATTTTGTCAATTAATAAAATCTAATATAAAAATTTTCTGACAGGATTTTTTTTAATAGTCTGTAAATTTTATAAGAATTATTATATGCGGCTATGTTAAAAAATGTAAGGGAGTTTTAGTAAGAACATTTAAGTTGATTTGTTTTATAGATATATAGAATTTATATTAGAAAAGTGAGATTTTCTAATATTTTCAGCTATTATTTAAAATGCATACAAATTATGATTTTGTTAGAATATCGGCAGAAGATAAAAAGATATTGTAAAATTTTAGTTATATAAAAATAAGGAGGTGTAAATAAGGTATTGTAGTTTTTCATTTATTTGTCTTACCGGACTTACCGGAATGTATTGAAAGATTTTATAATGAAGAGAAAATAATAAAAAAGTGTAATTTTGGGATGTTGAAAGATATAGAAAAAAGATAAGGGGGAATAAATTTAAAGACAATAAAAATTATAACTTTAATAGTGGATCAAGGAGGAAAAATGAAAAGAAGTAAAAAATTATTATTATCATTTCTAGCACTGAATGCAGCACTACCAGGATATGCTGCAGGTGCAGGCAATACAGCAACATTAAATTATGACAGATTATATAATAATATGACAAAAAATCTGGAACAGGGAAAATCAAACGGGAAAAATTATGAACTTATAGAAAAAGCACTGAATCAGAGAAATAAAGAATTAAAAAATTTGTATCTGCAGAGTGATTATATTGTAAAACCGGAATATCTGGAATGGCAGATTTTTGCCGGTGCATTTTATGAAGAGCATGGAAAAGGTGTAGATAACACAAAGGAAAATGCAAGATATCATTCACAGATATCGGGATACTATGATGAAGACGGGAATTATGTGACAACAAGCGGTTCAATAAACGGGATGGACGGTAAACCTTATCAGGCTTTGCAGCAGCCTAAAAATATAAATTTAGGGGTCAGTATTCCTATGAAAGGGATGACTAAGGAGCCTTTGGATCTGGTGTTGGCGCCAACAGGGGAAATAAAGGTTAATCCTATCACCTATAATTTTGCTGTACCATCAGGTGTGACAATTCCACAAGTAAGTGTAATAGAATTTCAGCCGCTAGCTCCGGATTTAACTGCTCCAACACCTATTTCCGTGAATCCTATAAGTTTATCATTTCCGGGAAGCGGAAATGGAGATAACACATGGTTTGGCGTAAGTGGAAATAATGCACCGATAAGCCAACAATCTATGGTAGGTGCCGGAGGAGGAAGAGGTGTTTTTGAAACATTGTTTCCAAGTGGATCAACAGTAAATCAATATATCAATAATACAACGTTACAAGGTTATATGTCAGGGCATACGAATAAATCAGGAGCTGAACATACAGAAAATGGTTACACATTCAGCGGAACAACTTCATTTGGCAGTATGCTTCTGGTAGGTGGAGAATATATACCTATTACAAATATGGATTTGACAGGATTAAGGCTGTCAGGAACAAGTAACCTCGCACTTTTTCATACAGATTCTCATAATAATTACGGAAGTTCTATATGGGATTTGAACAATACAAATGTTACTTTGAAAGGAGAAGGTGCAATTTTGTATGATGTTCAATATCACAGCGGCGGCAGCGGCGGAGACTCAGGAATGGTATTTGATAATGGAACATTAACAGCAGATAATAGCACATCGTATACTACTTTGTATGATGGTAGTACAAAAACTTATGCAGCAAAGAATAGATATGTATTTGTTACAATAGCTGCCACTGGGACATTAAACAGATATTTATATTTTAAAAATGAATCAGGAGGGAAAATTTATCTTAACGGAACTGGAGATACATTGATGAATTTTGCTTCTGAAGATAGTACTAGCTATGGTGGAACATATTTTGAGAACAGAGGAACAATAGAACTTAACGGTACAAAATCTATGGGTGCGGTATTTGCAAGAGAATACACAAGATCATGGGTTAGATTTGAAAATGCTTTAAATTTGAACGGGGACAAAAGTGTCGGAGCTGCATTTACATATAACTTTAATACAAACGCAGCATCCGGAGCAGGGGCTTCACCAGCACCTGTAGTTAATTATGAAAGAGCTCAGGTTCAGGATTCAGTATTTAATATAAAAATAGGTGAAAAATCTAATCCAAGTGATGCAGATTCAAATGATACTGCAATATTAGGAAACAGCACAGCATTGGTAGAAGAAGCAACAGCTTTGTATTTCAATAATTCAAGCGGAACAATGAAAGATTATAAAATAATGCATGCACAGCTTGATGCTCTGGAATATGCAAAAAGAGCCACACTGGTATCAATAGTTAAGGGGAAAGTAATTTTAGACGGTACGGATACAGCAAACAGAATGAAAATAGACGGAGGTACTTCAAAAACCGGAATAAACAATATAGCAATATATGCAGGAGCAACAGGAACTCCAGCATCAACACAATCAGAGATAGAAAGTTATATTCCGATAATGATAACAAATTCTGATTTATCGACAGCTATTTTTGGAGAAAAAAAAGCTAAAATAACAAGTGCTGGTGATATTACAATCTCTGGAAGCAACGGAGCAAAGGGAATAATTGTTGACAGTAATGCACAGGCAACAATCAGCGGAAAGATAACTCTTACAAATGGAGGAGTATATACAGATTCATCAAATGTAAAAACGGGTTCAGTAGTAATAGGTGCAATGGGAAATTCATCATTAACAAGTACGGGATTAATAACAGCGGATGTTTATGGTAAGGAGTCAATAGCTGTTTATGCTGATAATTCGACAGTTACATTACAAAATACAGGTTCAAGTATAAAAGCACTGGATGGTGCATTTGCAATGACTGCTATTAATAACGGTACTATTAAATATGCTGGTAACTATATAGAAACAGGGCAAAAATCATTAATGTTTTACCTTGATAATACAGGGAAAATAGAGATAACATCACCAACTACTGCCAAAATAACTGGAGCTGCAAATGCAACTGACAGAGGAACAGCATTTTACTATAAGTCCCCTACAGCATATGGAACATTTAATTCAACTGATATTTCTACATATTTTACAAATAGATACAACGCAAGCTTGGGAAATTTGACACTTAATATGGATGCTGGTTCGAGACTGTTTATTGTGGATAATGTGGCAATGAATCTATCAAGTACAAATATATCAATGGGTTCTGTGACAAATGCACCGATAATAAATGGAAGTTCATATAAAACATTTATGTTATATCAGAGTGATTTGACAATAGATAAAGCAATAAATCTGGATTCAGCAACAGATGATTATAATAATTTAGAAATAGTGACTTCAAAAATAACAAATAACGGATTTAACATAACGGGAACTACCGCAGGTCAAACTGGAATGGCACAGGAAAACGGACTTGACCTTACATCAATGCCATTAGTAAGATCAACTGTAACTTTGACAAATAATAACGGAATAATTTCTCTTGGAGGAGCAAATTCAATAGGGATGTATACAAGCAATGGAGAAATTTATAATAATGGAACAGGAAAGATAAATACAACAGGGGATAATTCAATAGGAATTTATGCAGTAAACGGCACTAAAGTAGATACAGCAGTAGGGACAGTGATAAATATAGGTAAAAATGGAGTAGGGATATTCGCAGAGGGATATAAACAAGGAACAGCACAGGTTTTTGGAGACGGGAAACTTGATATAAAGAATAGCGGACTCATAAAGTCAGGAACGGGAGCTAATGCAATAGGAATATATCTTAATAATAATTCAGGAGCAGCTGTTAGTGACTCTAAACTTAATTTATCTAATGGAACTGTAGATGTAAGCGATTCTGAAAACGCAGTAGGAGTGTATGTAAACAAAGGAACAATAACAGATACAGGATCAATAATAACTGTAGGTAAAAACGGCGTGGCTCTTTATGCCAAAGACAGTAATGTAGCATTAACAGGAGCTACAATTAATTTATATGGTGATAATGCACTAGGACTCTATCTTGACGGAACAACAAGTTTTACAGGGACAGGGAATGTCAATATAAGCGGGCAAAATATAGTATTATTTAATATGAATTCGAGCGGAACGATTTCTAATAACTTTAATGTGGGAGCTATTACTGCGGGATCATCATATACTCTGGGGAATATAGTAGGAGGAGCATTTAAATATACAGGAAACAGTAACCTTGCATCAAATGGAACACTGGTAACAGGAAAAAATTCTGCAATATATCTGGACGGCTCTGCAATAACTTCCGCTTCAGGTTCCACTAATGTAGCTGCTGTAGCCCTTGACGGACAGTATACAGGAATACTTCCGGCGGGAATGACAGCAGGAACAGACGGTGATAACAACGGAATCATAACTTTGGGAGACAGTTCAGTAGGTCTATATGGTAAAAACGGCTCAAGATTAATCAACAGAGGGACAATAACTGTCGCCAATGCATCAGCAGGGGTAATGACTTCGGGAACAGGTTCCAGCGCTGAAAACAATGGAACGATAAATCTGGGAACAGGTTCTCAGGGGATATATCTAAAAGACGGAGTAAGTATAATCAATACAGCAACAGGAAATATCATAAGTACAGGAACCGGAACAGTGGGATTATTTGCTGATAATAATGCTGCAACAGTAATGAATGTCACAAACAGCGGAATAATTGATTTAGGCGGTGACAAATCAATCGGGATATATTCAAAAGGAGCTGTCTCTGCAGCAATAAATAATGATACAGGAGCAGTGATAAAAGTCGGTGCTTCTGCAAATGCACTGGATCCCGCAATAGGAATATACAGTGAAACAGCCGGAGATACAATAACAAATTCAGGAACTGTAACATCAGGAGCAAATTCAATAGGGATATACAGCAGCAACGGAATAGTTAATAATAACGGCGTAGTAAATACAGGTGATTCAGGTGTAGGAATCTACACAATGAACGGTACGGTTAATTTAGGCGGAAGTTCGGCATTTAATATTGGAACAAACGGAGCAGTGGGTGTATACGGTGTATTTTCTGCAGTAACAAGTTCAACAAATTTTACTGTAGGTGATCATAATTACGGATTTATACTAAAAGGCGGATCATTTGCAAATAATACAGGGACAAACAGTACTATAGGTACAGATTCAGTATTTATGTACAGCCAGCAGGGAACAGCAGTAACAAATACAGGAAACCTCACAATGACAGGAACAGATAATGTAGGATTCTATCTGGATAAGGATTCAAACAATGTCGGCGGTGCTGTAATGACTAATAACGGTACTATAACAGGGATCGCAGGAAATAATAACGTAGGAATCTATAATTACGGCGGAACAGTTGATAACTACGGAACAGTATCTGTAGGCGGTTCTGATCTTGTATTTTCAAAAGGCGCAGTAGATACTGACAAGAGTAAATACGCAGTAGGAATATACGGAGAAAATGCTGCAATTATAAACCACAATGGAGCAACAGTTTCAGCTGGTTACGGAGGATACGGAATAGTAGCTAAAGGCGGAACAGGAAGCAACTTCGGTACGGTAACAACAAACGGGGATTATTCAGTGGGAATGTTTACTGAAGGCGGAACAGTTACCAATGAACTCGGCGGAGTAATTAATGTAACAGGTGATAATGCAATAGGAATGGCAGGAAAAGGGGCTAATTCATATATAACAAACCACGGAACGATAAATATAACAGGTAATGAAACTATAGGAATGTATGGTAATGCAGGAACAATAATTACAAACACAGGAATAATTAATATTTCAGGAAACGGTCAGGCATTTGTATCGGCAGAACCTGATAATACTTCCCACAGTGTAGGAGGAGGAACTGCTACTATAAACGGAGTAGCGGATAATGTGATTCAGGGGACTGGAAATACATATGCATTGCCTACGCTTATAAATGCAGGAATAATAAAAACTGACGGAGTACTTGCTCTGAACGGAATTCAGATATTAATTAAAACAGATATCAGCACAAGGCAGCCGTCAAGTGACCCTGATTATGATTTCGTGGTATCCGGGACATCATTGATAGCAGATGAAATATTAACATCAAACCCTATAGTAATAATGCCGGGTTATGCAGATGGGACAAATGCAGATGTGTATAAGCTGGAAGGGTTGATACAGGCAACAGCGGGTAGATATGATTTTGTAAGCGGTTCGTTATTATGGGAAGCAACTCCGAAAGTAACTGCAACAGGTGCTGACATATATATGTCAAGAAAGTCGTTTACTGATTTTACTGACGGCTTATGGTTTGAAGATTTTGGAACAGCATTAGAAAAAAATTATGCTACTGCAACAGGGGACGGGATAGCAATATACAATAAAACCGGGTATATAGCAGACGAACAGAGTTTTAGAAATATAATGGGAAGTCTTGCAGGAAATGTGTATGCTAACATAAATCAGAGAGAGAATGATATAGCAAATGCACTTGAAAATTCATTACACTTAATGCAGAATTCAGTAAATAATACAAAAGAAAATGTAAAAGTAAATATAATAGCAGGAAAAGGTAAAAATAAAGAAGAAACAGACGGTGTAACAAGTTATGACTATAGCACTACAGGGGCATTGGCTTTACGTGAAGTAGAGAGAACATACAGACATACATTTGGTTATTCATTGGGATATCTGCATACAGGATTTGAATTTAATGACGGTAACAGCAGTGAAGAATGGGTGGACACAATACAGCTCGGAGTGCATAATAAATATAAAGCAAATGACTGGCAGTTAAGAAATGATCTTACAGGAAGAGTGAGCTTCCATAATATTGACAGAAACATAGACTGGCCGTCTCCTCTTGGAAGATCAGAAATGAACGGTACTTACGAGACGTACAGTATAACAAGTGACAATATACTTGGCAAAGAATTCGGACTCGGGAAAAAAGCAAGTATAATGCCATATGGAGCATTTAAAGCAATGTATGTAACAAGACCGGCATTTAGTGAAAAAGGTCTGGAAGCACTGGAAGTAGAAGGAAATGACGCATGGAGCGTTAAGCCTAGAGCAGGAGTGGAATTAAAAGGTGCGGTACCGCTTGGAGCAAATACGGCATGGCAGCTGAAAGGTGTGTTGGATCTGGCTTATGAATATGAACTTGCTGATCTGAACGAAAGAGAGAAAGCAAGGCTGGTAGCAATAGAAGACGGATATCATAATTTATCAAAACCGCAGGATGAAGAAGGGATATTCAGAACGAGAGCATCAATAGGGGTAGAGGTAGAGGACAGATATGGAATATTCCTCACAGGAGAGTATTCAAAGGGAAATGATAAGGAAAATGACTACAGAGCAGGTGTAGTATTTAAAGCAGTATTTTAATTGAAACAGTTATAAAAAAAACAGAACCTTTGTTTTGTTATTGCCAGTATTTTTGGAATAGCAGAAAGAGGTTCTGTTTGCCGTATTTATAAAAAGTATTTATTTCTAAAAGTCAAATAACAGATTTTTTACTTACAAGGATATGAAATTTTTTGATTATTTTACATTGTTTTTAAAAAAAAATTATGTTATAATTTATTGGTTGTAAAATATATATTTTTATTGAAATATTCTGTGGGTCATAGAATTTCAAATATGTAGTACAAATATCCGGGGTTTGATTCAGAATATTTATATTTTTTATTGTTCAAATAGGTTATGTTATTTAATGTAAATTAAAAATTATATGTTTTGATAAAGTTAATGTATGACATAATATTCGTATAAATTTAATAATACGAAAATTATATAATGATTATAGTACAGTAATAATATATATTTTTTTAAAAATTGAAAATAGGTAATGACTATGCATAAGTTTTGATTTGATACTTAGAAATAGAGAGTTATACATGATTATTTCAGTCGTATTATTAAATAAATGCGACTATTTTATTTTGAAAATAATTTCCCGGAATAATCAGAATAAAATTTAATTTTATAGGAGGTGATATTTTTTTAAACAGAAAAGCGATAAACAACAGTGAGAGATTCTTTTAGTGACGGGAAAATATCAGGAGTAAGCTGTCAAAAAAAACAAATGAGGAAATAAGTAAATTAGTAAAATTAAAATAAGGAAAAGATCATACGAGTGAATAATCACTTGACAATAAGCAGAATTTTAGTTATAAATAATTATGTATTCTTAAATTTATAACAAAAATTATAACAAAATTCACATATTAATTATTTATTTTGAATTTAATAAAAAGAGGTTTTAAGAATATTTCGGTATATTTTCTTTGCTTGTGAAACGGCTGTTAATTAAACGGCTTAATTTTGATCGGGCTGATAATATGTTGAAAAAGGTAATGAGAAAATGTGTACAGGAAGGTGAAAGATGAAAAATATACTTGGATATACTGAAAGACAGTTGAAATCATGTCTTAAGAGGAATAAAAGGGTAAAGTTTTCAAAAAGCCTGCCATTGATTTTTCTGATGACAGGTAAAATTTTAAGCGCAAATGAAAATCCCGATATGGGAAAAGTAGCAGAAAATCTGCAAAAAAAGATAACGAAATTGCGTAATGAAAACAAAAAAAATCTGAAATACAGCAGATTAGAACTGGAACGTCTGGAAAAAGAAGGAGATCAGGTAATAAAATCTCCATGGGAAAGCTATATATTTTCGACATTGTTCGGATATAAGGATATGGACGGACAGAGTAAAGAGTGGAAATACGGCGACAGAAAAGATACTGTACAGGATATAGACCGAGCAGTTTTGAGAAGTTTCTTCGGGCTGTCGAGCCTGCGCAGCGGCGGAACTACAGGATGGATTACTGAAACTAACACAGGAGACGGAAACGGAAATGCATGGACTGTTAATACATCAGTCTATGATAATACAGCACAGTTTACAATAATTCCTACGATAAAAGTGTCGGAAGTAACAACTCCTCTGTCACCGCAGGTGGATCTGCCGAGTATTAATGTACCTGTAGTACCGGGAGCACCGGCGATAACGTTAACGCCTGTAAATATAGGGACTATTTCCATAAGTGTGGCAGCTCCGACTATTACCGGGGCAGTACCGGCAGTTACATTGAACTCGCCGAATGATGTAAGCATAAGTACAATATCGCCTAATATAAATGTATCTGTGGATGAAGTAAGCGGTCCTGTGATAAGCACAGTAAACCAGCCTGTTATTTCGTTTACGCCTCCGAATTTAAGTGTGGCTCCGCAGGTACCGCCTAAAATAAAGGTTCCTACACCAACAGTAACAGCTCCTGTTTCTCCTCCGGCTCCAAGCTTTGAAGCTTTTACCAGAGGAAGAGGTGACTGGCTGGGAGGTTTCTCTTTTATTGTAGGAAGAAACAATTTTGACAGAAAAATACTGGCATGGGAACAGGGATCACCAGCACCGTCGCAAAGAGGAATAAACAGCCAGCCTATGTTTAATATTGGCGGAACAATAAGAGGGCATGGAAAGAATACGACAAGTAAAATTTATGCTGTTACAGACTCTTTAGGAGTAGTAAATAACAGATATACTGATATCCAGCTGAGCAATGCTGCGGCTGGAGGAAAACCGACAAACCAGTATGGTGCAATACCATATCCTACAGTAGTAGTGAGCCCGGCGGCATTTCCGTCTAATGTGGCTAATGAATGGGTTTCGGCAGTTGATAATGATGCTTTGCAGGGATTCAGTACATCAAGATATCAACAATCATGGATTTTTCAGGGATCACCTATAGTAGAGGACATGGATATAATAGTAGGAGGTTCTCAGTCATATTCCACTGCACTATTTGCACAGACAGGCTCAATTCAGATGAACAGAGTGGGAATAGAGCTGAAAGGAAGAACAATAATAGGACAGCTTAGTATAAGAAGTGCCTATAACGTAAAATTTACAAATGTGGATATAAATATAACAGGAGATTCAAACAGTCTTTTGACAACACAGGTTTATCCTAATGCACATTTATACTGGCAGTCTAATGATGGAAGAAATGGAACGACATGGGGAGCCAGTTATCTTGATAATACAGCAAGCAGCACAGCAGTGGATTTCGGCGGAACAAAACTTGTGGCAGACAGAAGCAAGAATACCATATTTTATGTAGCGCCGTCAGAGATGCACAGATGGCTTGGGTATTCTCAAATGGTACCGTTACCCGGGACAACTGATCCTAAAGTCTATGATATAAATTCTGAGAAATACTATATGTTTGCACCTGTAATGGGAAATGTCAATGTAAAGAATACAGGCGGAGATGTAGAGTATACAGGAAGCGGAAACGTAGGAATATGGGTAGCAGGTTATGTTCCTGACAGAACACAGTGGGCTACAGGGCTGAAACCATCTCTTGATCTGGGAACCGTAAAACTTCAGGGAGATAAAAACGTAGGTTTTTACCTAGCGTCGCATAATACAAGACCAGATGCAAACGGGATATTTCAGGGGAATATTAATGTAAATGTAAAACTGGGGACAGATATAGACGGAAAAGGCGGAACTGCACAGACAGGAACAGGGAATATAAGCGGAAACAGCAATACAAAAAGTGAAGATAACGTAGCACTTTATGTGTCGTCAGGTCAGAGAGCCGGAATGAATAATACAGTTAATACTGCTTATCAGGAATATTTTCCTGCCACACTGGATTTTAAAATTGATAAATCTGTCACTCCTAATCTTGTGGGAATAAACAATAACACACAAATAGGATATCAGTATCTGACAAGTGATCCGATAAAAGACTTAAGCGTAACGAATTTCAATCTGGAATTTGGTAAATTTTCCGAAAGGGGAATAGGAATTATAGCCAAAAACGGAAGTGTGGTTAATGTAAATAAAGGTTCTGCAATACTGGATAATGCAGGAACAGGAACAGATAGAGCAACAGGGACAATTATGTTCTATACAGAGGGCGTATGGTTTAATCCGAGAAAAGCACTTACAGGGGGAGTATATAACAAGGAAGCATACGGTAGAGGTGAAAGCCAGACAGGACAAAAAAATATAGTCGACTTTAATTCTACAATAAATGTAAGTAATGATGTTTCCATGTCTAGTTATGAAGCAATAAGTTTTTTTGCTAAAAACGGAGGAAAAATAACAGGTAAAAATGTAAGCATGACAGGGCATAGTTCTATAGGTGCTTTCGCATACGGAGCAAATGACCTTGCTGCAGGCAGTACAGTGTTAGCTAATAATACAGGTGCGGGAAGCCAGGCGTCTACAACAATTACTCTTGGAAATGTGAGCGCAACAGGACTTGGTTCGGCAGCTAACAAAAATGACGGAAGTAACAGCAACGTGGGAATAGCAGCTTTAAGTATGTCAAATGACGAACTTACAAAGGGTACAGGAAGTGTTCTTGTAACAGCTACAGGAAACCTTACTGTTAACGGAGTAGGAGCTTTTGCTAAAGGAGATAAAGCCGTAATAAAAGTTCAGGGAACAAACAGTGTCATAAATACAGGGGAAAACGGAGGTCTTGTTGCCCAAAAAGGCGGAAAAGTCGAATTTGGCGGAGGAACAATTACTCATAAGATAGACGATAAAGTAGCTTTTTATTCTGATGCTAAAGCAGGGACAACAGTATCTACCATAGATTTTAAAGGTGCAACAACGTTTGAAATGTATAAGGGGATAGCTTTTTACGGATCAAAAGATGATTTTAACGGAACTTCGGGAAGATATCTCGGAATGAATAATGTAACTGTAAATCTAAGAGATAATGGCATAAATCTGGGATATTTCCAGTATAATTCAAGTGAAAGCGATACAGACAGAACGATCAACTGGACAGGTTCAAATATTTCCACATATCTGAACAGTCTGAAGACAAGAGTAGGAAATGCAACTATAAATGATAATGGTTTTTGGTTTAAGTCTTCTTTAGACGGGGCAATAGTAAATATAAACGGAGATGTAAATCTGGATTATGCCTCTGATGATCTGGGAGGAACACCGGATAAATTCAATGATATAACAATAGAAAGATCAAAAGTAATTGTATCTTCGGGTGTAACCGCAGAGTCAATTGATAAAGGAAACGGACTGAAAATGGCTTCCAATACAAGTGCGGCCAGCAATAGTGAGACAGGCTACACAATAAGAGGAACTGTGGATATAAAAGATCCTACTGTAACAGGTTCGGGAGCTAAAGAAAATGTTGGTGTTTATGTTAGTTTCGGACATATAAATAATACAAATACAGGTTTGATAAAAGTAGATAAAGGTGTGGGAGCTTACGGAGTAAACGGAAGTCAGATAATAAACGACGGAATAGTGGAAGTTTCTACAAAAACAAATAATGGTCTGGGCGGAATAGGACTGGTAGGTGTTACAAGAAAGGTAAAAGCTGACGGTACTGTAGATACTGCGGAAAATTACGGGACTGATAACACTTCAAATCCGGCGATGGCATCTCTGCCATTGGTAGATATTATAAACAGAGGTACATTAAATATATATTCAGCAGGAACAACACCAGCTTCAAATGCAACGGGAATATTCGCGGAAAATAACACAGGCGGTGCAAGAAGCAGAGTAAAAATATATAATGAAGGTAACGCAATAATTCTGGGTAATGAAAGTGTGGGAATAAAAGTAAAAGCAGCAGCAGGAATAACAGAAGGAGGAACTCTTACACTAAAACATAAAACAGGAGTGAGCGGGCCGGATATAAAAGTTGGTGAAACTTCATTTGTGATATCAGCAGATTATTCTGATGTGAAATTCGACGGAAATTATACTGTGGAAATGGGCAGAGAAAGTGTGGCGCTGAATCTGTCAGGAAACAGCACTGTAAGCACTGCCGGTGCATCTGATGTTCTGACTGTTAATTACGACTATAACGATCTGGGAATAACAACAGCACCAAAATACGGGACAGGAATTTATTATACAGGCAAAGTTGGTGAAATAGTAACAAATAATCTGAATCTTGTATTACAGGCAGCAGGAGCAATATCTGATGATAATAATGCACTTGTGGGAATTTATGCGGCAGGAACTGAGACAAATGCTTCTAATATCACAAAACTGTATAATAACGGAAATATTTCAGTGGGTAATTATGATTACGGAATTTACGGAAAGAATATTTACACAATAAATACAGGAAATATAGAAGTAAAAGATAACGGAATCGGGATTTTGTCAGATGAAGGGCGTGTAGAAACAGCAGATAATAAGATAAAAGTAACAGGTGACAATGGTATCGGTATCTATGCCGGAGCTTTAAACGGAACATATAACAGAGATGTTCTTATAACTTCATCAGGAGTAAGCAATAAGCTTGAAGTAACAGGTGAAGAAGGTATAGGAGTGTATCTTGAGGGTAAAGCAAGACTTGATAACAGAGGGATAATAGAATTAGCTGATTCTAATACACCCGGGGCATTGCCCGGAGAAATTCTGAGAAAAACAGGAGTATATTTAAAAAATTCTGATACTGCCAATGAATCAACAGGTATAATCAGAGTAAATAAAAATAATATAGGGGTGTATTCGCTAAATTCCAGATTTGAAAATAAGGGAACAGGTTTATTGTCAGTGGAGAATACCACAGCTGCACAAAATATAGGAATATATGCAGTAACATCAAATGATGCCGCAGCAGATAATTTTCTTATTACAAACAGCGGAACGATAGAAGTAAACGGTTTGAAAAATATAGGGATATATTCTGAAATAAAAGATACAGCAAATGCCGGAGATACAGGTCATATAAATCTGTCTTCGGGAAGAATAAATGTAACAGCTTCAGATCCTCTGACAGATTCGAATATTCCGTTAGGAGTATATGCAAAGGGTCAGAATATAAACGTTTCGTCAGTTTCATCAGTGACAAAAGTCAGTGAAAATGGCATAGGTATTTATGTTGACGGTGCTTCAACACTGGGAAATTCCGTTAATGCATTTAACGGCGGATTTACATTGAAATCAACAGCATTATCTACACCGGCAATAGGAGCATATCTGAAAAATGGTGCTCAGGCACTGGCGGGAAATATAACTGTGCTTAGTACAGGGACAGCAACTGATGGTTCAGGGAATCCTTTGAGACCAATAGGTGTATTTTATGCTGAAAATACCGGAGCTTTAAATAACGGTGTGAATATTACCCTGACAAATGACGGTATAAATCTGAATAAAGAAACAATAGGGGTATATGCAGAAAAAGTTAACAGCCTGACAAATACGGGAAATATAACAATAAGTGCAAATTCAAAAGGTATCGGAGGCTATTTTAAAGATACTAATCTCGTGAACAGCGGTGCAGTAACTGTAAATGCAGACAGCGCATACGGTCTTTATCTGAAGTCAGACGGAATAACAGCAACAAATTCTTCTAATGCAGGGTTGATAAATGTTAACAGTAAAGAAGCAGTAGGAATCATTCTTGATGATAAAGCCAAACTGACTAATACAAGTACAATAAATTCAACTGCCGGAGGAAATGCAGCACAGAACGGCTCTATGGGAGTATATGTAACAAATCAGGGGAACTTTATAAATGATACAACAGGACATATAAATGCCACTATTGCTGCTGCGGGGACTAATCCGGGAAGTGTAGGAATTTATATAAAAAATGGTCTCGCAGAAAACAAAGGAAATATAACATCAAATTATGTAGGATTATATGCTGAAAAAGACAGCAGTCTGGCATCTTCATCAACAATAGCTGATCATACAGGAATTATAACTATAAATAACGGTATAGGAATATATGCCAAAGATACAGGAACACAGATAAACCTTAATGCAGGCGGAACAATAAACGGTACTGCGAATAATCTGTCAGGTGTAATGGCTTATGATAAGGCTGGTGTATTACTGAACGGAACAAATATATCGCTTACAGGTGACCAGTCAAATGCAATAATACTGGGGAACAGTGCTTTGAATACAGATAAATCTGTTCTGGAACTAAAATCAGGAGATATAACTGTAGGTAAAGAAGGTACTGCAATATATTCCATGAATGGAAATATAAATATAGACAGCAGTTATACAGGGTTAATTACACTTGGAGAAAAAGGAACAGGGGTATATGCTGATAAAGATACGGCGATAAGTGCAGGAACTCTGGAAACAGCATACTCACACGGATCAAATAAAGGTGTGGGAATATTCTATGACGGGGGAACTCAGGAAAATAAAGTAACAATAAAACAGCATGCGGGAAATAATAATCTGATTAATATTTATGCACAGGATATAACTCTTGTAAATAATGCAGATCAGGAAGTATCGCAGAATGGTATAGGAATCTTTGTAAAAGGACCTGTATCAACCACAACCGTGGAAAATAAAAAGTTATTATCATTGGCTGGGAGCAATTCTGTGGGTATAGTAACAGAAGCGGGGTCAGCAGTAACAGGTATTGGGAAAATAGCAGGAATAAACGGAAAACACGATAAGATAGGTGTCTATGTAAACGGCGGAGATATATCAGGATCAGCAGGATATGAATTCGATATAGACGGCGGAATAGGAATATATCTGAAAAATGCAGTGAGTTACACTGGGACAATGGAGCTGAAAGGCGGAGTATATGATGACAGCCTGAATAAATACAGGGCAATAGGAATTCTTGCTTCATCATCATTTGGAACAGGAACAATCACAGCTGGTATAGATATGACCGGTTCAGGAGGAATAGGGATTTATCAGGAAAGCGGAACTGATATTACATATTCCGGTAAATTAGATCTAAAAGGAACAAGTACAGCAGCTGATCAGGGAATAGGAGTCTATACTAAGGCAGGGAGCCAGTTTAATCTTACTGCCGGCGGAGAAATCAAAATAGGCGGGACAAATAATATAGGATTCTATGTGGAATCAGGCGGAGTCCTCAATGTAGCAGGAGGAACGGTAACTAATACCGAGGACGGGATATTTGCCTATCTTGAAGGCGGAAATATGACTTTTACAGGCGGAGGAACAAATATTAATTACGCCAATGTAATAGTAGCTTCTGGAGGAAGTCTTGTAAATCAGACAACAATAGCAACAGGAAAAACTGGACTTCAGGCAACAGGTGAAAGTCTGGCTCTGGTACCGTCAACAATATTAAATGATACAACTGGTATTATAAATTCAACAACACTAAATGCAGTAGCAATGACAGGACTGGATAAAGCATACATTGAAAATAAAGGGAAAATAAACCTGAGCGGCGACGGATCTATAGGAATGTATGTAAAAGATGCAGATGGAATTACAACAGGTGAAGTTAATATAGGTGAAAAATCAGTGGCTTATTATGCTGACGGAATAAACGGGGAAATGACAGTAAATGGTATAAGCAGCATTGGTAAAAACTCTACACTGCTCGCAGTAGCAAACGGAGCGAAAATTAATTATCAAATTGGTGCAATAAGTCTCGGAGATGAAAGATACGGAGCTTTGATAGACGGAGCGGCAAGTGTAATTGATTTCGGCGGAAATAATATAACAACAGGTAATAAGTCTGTAGCAATAATGCTTCAAAACGGCGGACAGCTGAATAATACACTTCATGATATAACAGTAGGCAATGAAGCTGTAGGTATATACCTTGCTGATTTTACAAATGTAGTTTCACCATTGTCAAGAACAATAAATTTAGGTATAGGTTCAACGGGAATATACGGAGAAAACGGGGGAAATATAAAGCTTGACGGAAGTATTATATCAGCGGCATACGGTGCAAAAGGAATAGCATCTAAAAATTCTGCCGTAACATGGATAGAAAATTCCGGAACTATTGATTTATCAGGAGCAGCAAGTGTAGGGATGTATGGTGAAGGAATAGCCCAGTTAAAGAACAGCAGCGGAAAAATAATAAAAATTGGAGACGGAGATTCTGCAAACAGCAAATCAGGAGTGGGGATTTTCGGACTTAATTCAGATAATATTATAAATGAAGGAATAATAGAATTTGGAAATGAAGCTGTGGGAATTTACGGTGAGAATATTACATCTTTGATCGAGAATAAAGCAGGAGGACTGCTTACAAATAACGGCGGTCAAAAAGGAACAGGGATATTTGCCAAAGGTTCAATGGTAGAAAACAGAGGAACTATAGTTTTAGGAGATACATCAAACGGTATCTATTCTGATAACGGTCTGGTAAATAACTACAATAATATAACTGTGGGGAATGATAAGTCAGCGGGAATATTTACTTCAGGAACAGCAGATATAAATCATATTTCAGGAACTGTAAGTGCGGGATCAGATTCTGTAATTCTGGCGTCTGAAAGCGGAAATATAATAAATAACAGTACACTTCTGTCTACAGGTGAAGGAACTACATATATTTACAGTAAAGCCGGAAACGGTACGACAAATACAGCTCTGACATTAACGGATTACAGTGTTGGAATGTACGGGCAGTCTGGAATAATGACAAATAACAGTGTGATAACTGTAGGGAAATCAGATGTGGCAGCAGGGAAATTCTCTGTGGGAATGGCAACAGAAACAGGAAAAATAGTAAATTCTCCGGGAGCCTTGATAACAGTGGGGAATGAAGCCGGAGTAGGTATGTTTGCCAGCGGTGTGGAAGTAAAACACCCCGACGGGACAATTACTTTCGGACCGTCAGGAAGAGCCGAAAACTACGGGACTATAGATGTGACAGGATTAAAGGCTTATGGAATGCTCGGTACAAACGGGGCAACTGTATATAATGACGTAAACGGAATTATAAATGTAGACGGTACAGGAGCAAAAGGTATCGTAGGTACAAATGAAGCACATTTGATAAATGATGGTATAATAAACGTAAATGGCAGTAATGCACAGGGAGTATATATCGAAAAAGGCGCTACACTTACAAATACTGGTCAGATAAATGTAAACGGAGCAGGAAGAATAGGCGTATTTGTAGGAATGGGAAGTTCGTTTGTGAATACTGCCGGAATTACAATAAGTTCAGGCGGGACTGTGGTACTTGACGGAGGCGGAACACTTGCCAATATCGGGGATATAGTTATAGACGGGCCTACTGCCACAATAAACGGAATTACAATAAATAATACAGGGAAAATAGAAATAACAGGGACAGTTAATTTTACTGATAATATCCTTCTGGAGACAACACCAGGAAAAACAGGAACTATAAATGTAGGCGGAATATCAGGAACAGGTCATATTATACTTAGTCCGGGAGCAACACTGGGAAATAACTATGATATGTATCATGTACAGCTTCTCGGCGGACTGCATAACCCGACTACGGAAACAATAAGATTAACATCACAGTCAGTATCTTTTCTTGCAGAAAAGTATTTTGACAAAGACCTGAACAGTTATGTTCTTACACTTACAAGAATACCTTATGCACAAATGCTTAAAAA